>CAJUGR010000040.1:11459-14731 GCA_910586285.1 uncultured Erysipelotrichaceae bacterium | reverse complement strand
CATTTTTGCCTTTTCAATCGTATCGATCATTGCTTTTCTGATGACTTCCGATTGCGTGATGCCTAGGGCGGTGCAAGCTGCTTTGAATTCAGCAATAAATTCTTTCTTGTATTTAGCACCAATATAAGCCATATTAGCTTTATCGTAGCGCTCTTGTGGTGTTTGCTTTTTCATTTTATTTTTCCTCCTTTGCATAAGCAATCATACTGAAGCACATAAGTATGATTCCTAGCCAACACAAATCTTTATTGAGGGTCATAGATATGCCCATAAATGCCATCAATACGTATAGTATGTTCATAATTATCAAAGTGTGATATAATAAAATAAGTAAGAGGGGAGGAATTACTTCCTCCGGCTCTTTGCAACAACCAATGCTATCTTGGCGGCTACCAGCGAAGCAATGATTGTTGCCACGGGTTGGGCGAAATTGTTAAATATTTCGCTCAACTTTTTTAATTCGTTTATATCCACTTCTATCCTCCTTTCTAACTGTCTATATTATACCATACTGCATAACCTATGTAAAGAGGAAATATGATTTTTTTGATTTTTTATTACAGATCAAGTATCTGCTTTTTCTTTTTGTCAAATTCTTCTTGCGTAATAATCCCCATATCAAGCAACCGTTTAAGTTCTATCAATTCGCTATATTTGCCCTCTGGCTTTGTTTCCACTTGTTGTACAGATGTTTTTGCATTGGGTGTATCATTTTCCATGGAATAGATAATATTACGCCCTGAGTCCTTAAATTGGTGCGCGTATGTGCTATGCAGCATCTGCACAGTGTCGCCCAAGCGCTTAGCGATATCATAATCGCTAAAATCGTATTTACCCATGTTATTGATAAGCCACGAAGCGTGACTATGACGGAAATCGTGAATCCGTATTCGCTTTAACTGTTGATCAGCCGGCTTGCCTTCGTTAATATTGTCTAATATTTTAATCAGCTACTTTCGTGGACGATCATAAGGCATGGGACGGTAGAAGCCAAATACAAAGCAATCTTCTGAAAATCCGTACATCTTTTGATGCTTTTCTTTCCATGCCATGAGACTATCCCTTACAATCTTGAACATCGGTATGTTCCTTATGCTGTTTTTTGTCTTTGGTGACGTTATCGTATAAGATGCGCCTTTAACTTTTGTAGTCACAGATTTATATATTTGGACAATATCATTTTTAAAATCAACATCTTTCCATTGTAAAGCCAACGCTTCGCCCTTTCTTGTTCCCATGAAATACAAAAAAGTATACAGTGTTTTCATTTCCTGATCTTCTACTGCTGAAATAAATTGATTAAATTCATCAGGCTCCCAGAAAAGCATTTCCTTTTTTACTTCGTCTTTATTGACAAATAATTTAACTTTACTCATAGGGTTCATTTGCAAGTAATCATTTTCAACGGCATAATTAAAAACCGATCTTATATTGTAGTAATGTTTTTCAACATAATTGCTAGAGTAATCTTTTTCAAGATCGCGGATGTATTTTTGAAGATAATCCTTTGTTATTAGATTTATCTTTTTGTTGCCCATAACATCATTTACTTTATCGAGTACATCACGGTATGTTCTCAATGTTACTTGTTTTACATTGAGCGAATCGAGAAACTTTTGGGATAGCTCTTTAAAAGTAATATAGCGTATGGACACTTGTATATCTTGGTACTGCTTTCTGAATAAGCGTTCATATTCCTTGGCTTCTTTTTGTAATTTACAGCCTTGTGCCAGTTTAGTATAGCTGTAATATTTGCCATCATCTTTTTTGATCTTGCCAGACATGTACCATTTATCATTTTTCTTAAATACCGTCATATGATCACTTCCTTTGAAGATACTAAATCACAATTCAATATTTAATAAAATAATTATTTTCCGTATATTTTTCCGTACGCATCAATTCTTTAATTAAAAAAGCCTTTGTTTAAAGGCTTAAATGACACTATGGTGGAGGTGAGGAGAATCGAACTCCTGTCCAGAAGCAGCCCCACATAGGAACGTCTACAGCTTATCCCATGATGGAATATTCCGGTGGTTAATCATGGGCAATCACCGCCGGAAGGTGTCTGATTGAGGTTCGAATGACAGCCTCAGACAAACCGTCATTCTAACATTCTACTGAAGTGAAGCTCCAAGATGAATACCGCAGAATGAGAGTATTCACAGGAGGCTGCAAACCGCTATTGGTTAATTAGGCAGCATAAGCAACGGCACGGTTTCCACCGAACACGTTTGCTAAGTTTGTTTTTGCGTTTAAATAGGTTTGGCGATAGCGTCGCCACTCGGCTGCAATTCCTATCAAGCGTACCCCTGTCGAAACCGGTACACCCCCATAAAGAACACGGTTAGTGTAACATAAAGTTTGTTTTCTCACAACCGCAAAATCAAGAAAACTGATTTTTTAAGGCTTTTTGGATTTCCCGATGGGCATCACGTGCCTTTTCACTTTCGCGTTTATCATGAAGATTTTTCCCTTTAGCCAAAGCGATTTCCAACTTTGCTTTTCCTTTATCCAAATATAACGATACCGGAACCACCGTAAAGCCTTTCAATTTGACTTTTTCCTGTAGCTTTTTAATTTCATCCCGATGAAGCAGTAATTTGCGAATTCTTGTTTCATCATGATTGAAACGATTACCATAATCATAAGGGGGAATGTGCATTTCCTTAATAAATGCTTCTTGATTGATAAAACTGATATAGGCATCTTTCAACTGTACACTTCCTTTACGGATGGATTTGATTTCCGTACCCTGTAAAACAAGTCCGGCCTCATAACGGTCGGTTAAAAAATATTCGTGGTTCGCTTTGCGATTCACAGTGATCATTTTCCGCATAGTATCAACTCCTTTTACTATATGTGAGAAATTAACTTCTATTCATAGATAATCTTAATATTTTGCGGCTGCTTCATAATTTGATCGGTGAGGTTGATAAAGAATTGTCGGGAGATCTCAGAAGATAAATAGTGCTGGGATGCCAAATCATCGCTATAATCCTTTAAGAGATAAACCTTAAAATCCTGAATGGATTGATTATAATGGGTAACCGTAGGGTAAAACTCCGCATTTTCCACCCGAATTTCACCGGTTTTACCATCCTTGACAATCTCCCATTTTGCCATACCGCCCAGCATCGTATCACCGTTGTCTTGCGCCGATAAAAAATTCCCTAGAGAATAATAGACCAACACCTTTCTTTGATCTTTTGCGGTAATGTATTCTGCCGGTTCTATTACATGGGGATGGGAACCGATGATGACATCTACAC
>CAJUGR010000040.1:0-11449 GCA_910586285.1 uncultured Erysipelotrichaceae bacterium | reverse complement strand
TCGGCTAATAACTGCGCAAGATCTCGTTGTTCCTCATTTGCTTCATAAGCATATTCTATGCCCCAGTGCATACTGGCAATGATGACATCACAATTCTTCTTCAATGCCGTGATATCACTTTTTATTTTATTCTCATCAATGAGATTGATCATATAATCTTTGCCTTCGGGTACAGAAAGACCGTTTAACCCGTAAGTATAATTTAATAATCCGATTTTTAAACCGTTGATTTCCATAATGCGTTGACGATTCGCCTCCGTTTCATCACGATTCATACCGGTAGCGATAACATGATCATAGCGATCCCAAAGCTTTAATTGGTTCAATATGGCTGTTTCACCGGCATCCATCGCATGATTGCTTGCTTGTGAAATCCAGTTAAAACCGCAATCAACTACCGCTTCACCGATTTCTTGAGGACCATTAAACTGCGGATAATGAGATAAGCCCAATTCTGTACCGCCTAAAACCGTTTCCTGATTGATGTTTTTCACATCGATATTGTTTAAATAAGGCTTTATCGGATCATATACAGAGCGAAAGTCATACCCTTGTTCATTCTTATGATAAGGGTCGGCATAGATTGCCCCGTGAATTAAATTATCACCGACTGCTAAAAATGATACGCGAATATCTTCTGTGATTTTTGTTTTAACGACATCTTCAGGATCATTTGTCACTTCATTCTGTTCTTGATTTTGGCATCCGTATAAGCTTAAAATACAGAAAATGATGCCGATCATTGTGAATTGCTTCCATGGTTTTCTCATTTGTTTATCCTCTGTTTATATGCGATTAAATAGGTACGTTAATGCTTGCTTTTTCTTTGTTTATGATAGCGTAATGACTTTCTTTGCGTTGGATGCTTTGCTTGTTTTTTTATTTGGAACGGCTTATGTGCATTACGAATGATTTCAAAATCCACTTGTTTTTTAAACCGACTGGCGTCAACACAGCGTACCGCAACCGTCTGTCCCATGCGATATTTGCGCCCGGTGCGTTCACCGATCAAGCAATAGCTATGTTCATCATAATGATAATAATCATCATGTAGGGTGGAGATATGAACCAGTCCCTCTACGGTATTATCCAGTTCGACAAAGAAACCAAATTTCGTTACTCCGGAAATGACTCCGGTAAAATCACGACCGATGAAGCGCTCCATATATTCTGCCTTTTTCATATCATCAACATCACGTTCTGCTTCGATAGCAATCCGCTCGCGCGATGAGCATTGTTGAGCCGCTTGTTCCATCCATTGTTCATCCTGTTGAAGCTTGATGGGATCTTGGTTTGACTGAAAATAATATTTATGAAGCATTCGATGAACAAGCAGATCGGGATAACGGCGGATCGGAGAAGTAAAATGCAGGTATTCCGATAGTCCCAATCCGAAATGACCGAGGCAATGATCATCATAACGGGCTTTTTGCATACTTCTTAATAAGAAGGTGGACAACACCGGATAGATTTCATCCTCTTTGGCGCGAATTAACAGCTGTTGAAGTTGTTGGGGATAAACGTGGTTAACATCAGCCTTCAGCGGATATCCTAACATCATGGCAATTCGGGCAAATTCCCGCATCTTTTTCGGATCGGGAGTTTCGTGAATTCGATAGAGTGCCGGCAATTCCATCCATTTCATGTGGGCGGCCACGCATTCATTGGCTGCGATCATGAAATCTTCGATGATCCGCTCCGCTTCCTTGCGCTCCCGTACTTGAATATCTTTGACTTTTCCTTGATCATTAATAATGATTTTGGCCTCTTTCGTATCAAAATCAATCGCACCCAAGGACTCACGACGCCGACGTAGAATCTTTGCCAGTGCTTTCATGTTTTCACAAAGCGTGATGATATGCGCGTATTTTTTGCACATAGCGACATCTTGTTCCAGTATCGCATTGACCTGTGTATAGGTCATTCGTTCCGTTGTTTTGATGTAGGAGGGGAACAATTCATATTTGATGATTTCTCCCTGATGATCAATATCCATCATACATGTTAGGGTTAGTCGTTCTACCTTGGGATTTAAAGAACAGATACCGTTGCTTAAAGCATGCGGCAACATTGGTACAACCCGATCGCTTACATAAACGGAAGTACCGCGCTCATAAGCTTCGGCATTGAGTTCGCTGCCGGGTTGAACATAATGAGAGACATCCGCAATATGAACGCCGAGACGATAACCGTTGTCCAAAACTTGGACACTTACAGCATCATCAAGATCGCGGGAATCCTCTCCATCGATGGTGATGATCTGAAGGTCTAACAGTGAACGTCTCCCGACTTTGTCTTCTTCGATGACATGATCATTGATTTTCGTGACCTCTTTCATGACAGCGGCAGGGAACTCAGGATCAATGTCATGCTCATACAGCACCGAAAGAATATCCACCCCCGGATCGTATTTGTATCCGACCTCTTTTACGATGTGTGCTGATAATATGGCATCATAGCGATCAATTTGAACTAACACTTTTGTATCATTGACCAGATGAAACTGATCGGTGTTGGTCAGTTGAAAGCGGCGATGATAAAAATAATGATCCGGCAAAAAGAAAGTCTTTCCGGCTTTGATTTTGATCGTGCCAATCACTTGATGAATCGCGTGTTCCAGAATCTGAATGATTTTTCCTTCTTGACTGCCATCCGCCTTCTTCTGTGTTTGAACCACTACCTTATCTTGATGAATGGCCAGTCCCAACGCATCCGCCGCAACATAAACACTGGATTCATCCGCTTCGACAAAGCCGAAGCCTTTATGATTAAGATGGAGAATACCGATGAAATAACCAAGCTGTTCGGGAGTAAAATAACGATTTTGAGCATCCAAAAACAGAACATTTTCCTCTGTCAAATGATTTAATGTTCGACACAGTTGCGAAAATGCTTCACTGTCTGTCATTTGTAACTGATCAGCCAATTGACGGATATTCATTCCGCGATATTTTGGCTTTTGAATTATATTCATAATGCTTGATTCAATATTCATATTTCCTCCTAGTGTAGTTATTCCTCTATATTCTAGTATGGATGAAATCGGTTATTTGACCCATTATTTTCATCACATAAATAAAAAAAGAAAAAAGACCGTTTACGGTCTTTACTGTGTAATTCGGGCAATCAATACGAGAACGAAAAAGATTGTTCCGACTGCCAGTGTTAGGTTTGACATTGTCTTTTCTGCGCCACGTTCTTTAACGTTCGCAAACAAATTCAAACCATCTCCACCCGTAAAGGCACTGCTCAGACCATCTGATTTACCGCTTTGCAGTAAGGAGAGCAGGATCAGTATCACCGCAAATGTGATTAACAAAATATCTAAAAGTCCCATGATCGTCCTCCTTTCTGCGATATGCTTTATTATTTTATCACAGTTCTTTCCTTATGACAAGCATTGAAATTGCTGTCGGCATAATATAAACAGTGGTTTTTACCGATTGAATATAAGATCGCAAAAGGTGATGGAAATTAATAATTAGTGAATAAAATCGTTATGTATTAAAAGGGAAGTAAAACAGAATTCAAAAAAGGCGTTCTTAACGATGTTATTGCTTTTGGCTTCAAAGAACGATACAATAAGAATGATAAAAATGAAAGATATGAGATGAGAAAGGAATGGAAAATATGGAATCTTTGTCAACGATAGCGGGCATTGAAGATTCTTTTCGCCGAATTCAGTTGCTGGGAACAGAGCCGATTTGTTTTGCGGTTCAGATGGAACCCACATTATTGTCATCATTTGGTGCAGTTGGCGCACTCGCAGAAAATAAACGTAATCAAGGGGTACAGGGATATTTGTTAAATCGTAACGAAAGTGGAATTGTTTTGATTCCCATCGTGAGTCAGGGACTTTGGAAAAATCGTACGGATTTTGAGAACTATGTGATGCTGGAAGCGAACGATATTTCGGAAGTGAAAGTCAAAAAGGATTTTATGTATTGGCGTATTCATATTATGACAAAGAATCATGTTAAATATCAGCTGCGCGTCATTGCCAAGGTGAAGGGCGAGCCGCGTCATGAAGCCAATGTAAAGGCGTTCATTGCTTTGTATCGCTAAACCTACCGGACTCAATATTATTGACATCATAAAAAGTAACCATTTTATTCTTACCTATGTTATACTATGATGAAAGAGGGTGAGAACATGGAAAGATTATATTGGGATAAAATCACATCGGAAAAACGTATTCCCGAAATCAAAAAGGAACAGGATTATCGCGGCTATCGCAGCGAGATGGAAAGTGATTATTTGCGCATTATTCGCAGTGCATCATTTCGTCGTCTTCAAGATAAAACACAAGTGTTTCCGCTGGATCACAGTGATTTTGTTCGTACTCGTCTGACACATTCCTTAGAGGTGGCCTCTATTGCCAAGCTGATTGCCAAACAGGTGTGTGAAAAAATCACTGATTTAGCATTGGAAGATGAAGCAAAGCAGCCTGATGCATTAACCGTAATTGAAACGCTGAATTGCGCCAGTTTATTACACGATATTGGTAATCCTCCGTTCGGTCATTTTGGTGAATCTGCCATTCGTAATTGGTTTGTGAAGAATTTGGATGAGCTATGCTTTCAGGGGAAACCATTGAGCGCTTATTTAAACGAAGCGCAAAAATATGACCTATATTATTATGAGGGCAATGCCCAAGCACTGCGTATTGTATTAAAGCTGCATCGTCATGTAAGCAGCTATGGGATGCATTTAACCTCAGCTGTTATGGATACCATTATCAAATATCCATGCAATGCTTTGGATAAATTCACAGAAGATCATAAACCGAAGGCAGAACGCAGCCTGTTAAAAAAGAAAATCGGATATTTTCAAAGTGAAATAAAGGAATATCATCAAATCAAAGAGAATACCGGCTGTAAGGATTGCCGTAATCCCTTGGCATTTATTTTGGAAGCCGCGGATGATTTGGCTTATACGTTTGCCGACTTGGAAGATGGCTATAAAAAAGGACTTTACAGTTATGAGCAGCTTCATGATTTGGTTGCAAAGGAAGATAGTGAGCGCAGTTTGCAACTGTTGGAAAAGGGGCTTTTTGATGCGATGCGTTTAAAGGAACAAAAGGAAAAGGGCTTTGATCCTTATCAACAGGCAGTATTTGAATGGCTTTCCCGGAAACAGCTGTATTGTATATCCTGTGTGCGCAATGCTTTTATCGATCACTATGAGGAAATTATGAACGGTACATTTGCACAGGAATTGTTGACTTGCAGCAGTGAAGCGGCACTAATCAAAGCATTAAAGAAATTCGCTTATGAGAAAATTTATATGATCGCGCCGATTCTGAAGTTGGAACTCATGGGCAATGAGATTTTGACTTTCTTAATGGATCGTTTTATGGAGGCATTGATTGTTTATGACAGTGATACAGAGATGAGTGAAATTCAAGAAAAATATATTGATCTGTTATCGCGTAATTACTTGGATGCGTATCATCGTAGCACTAAGAATAAAAAGGCTGAAGAAAAGCTGTATGAGCGCTTATTGCTGGGGTGTGATTTTATTGTCGGTATGACAGATAGTTATGCCAAACGTTTGTATCAGGAGTTAAAAGGGATTTAGTGAAGAGAATTTGGCGAATTTCTCGTTTACAAATTGATGAAAAAGCAGTATGATTATAATGCAGACAATGTCGTGACATTGTTTCATTTCAAAAAAATTGAATATGAAGTCTTTGTGGCAGGGTGTAAGTCCCTACCGATGGTATAGTCCATGACCCGCGTGTGAGCGGCTGAACCGGTGAAATTCCGGTACCGACGGTATAGTCCGGATGAGAAAAGACATGATCTGTAGTCAAACCCGAGGACGTTATTTTATGGTTCTCGGGTATTTTTTTGAAAGGAGAATATTTATGAAAAAACAAAGTGTTCGACAATTGGCGTTGATTGCGATTTTGGGAGGAATGGCCGGAGTATTGATGTTATTGCGAACCCCATTGCCGCTGATGCCGCCGTTTATGGATTTTGATTTGGCATCACTGCCGGAGATTATCGGTGGTTTCGCGTTGGGACCGGTCGCAGCGATCGGAATCATAATGGTGAAAATCCTTGTGAAATTGACGTTAATGGGAACCAATTCCATGTTTACCGGAGAATTATGTAACGCGATTTTAAGTATTGCTTATGTATTGCCTGCGGTATGTATTTATCAGCATCATAAAAGCAAGCGCAGCGCTGAAACAGGGATGTTGTGCGGTACGCTGATCTGTGCCGTAGCGGCGATATTTACCAATTTATGTATTATCATTCCCTTTTATGCGAATCTGTACGGCATGAGTATGGATGACATCATCGCTATGTGCCAAGCAGTCAATCCATATGTTACCAATCCACTGATGCTGGCGGTTTTAGGCATTGTTCCTTTTAACCTCATTAAGCGAGGGGTGGAATCCGTTTTGACATTATTACTGTATAAGAAAATCAGTCCGTTAATGAAAAATTATATTCGACAATAGGAGGCAGGAAGATGACTTTTGAAGAAGCGGTTCAACGTATGTTTACCCAGCTGGGTAACAGTAAGATTATGGCACTTGCGACATCAAAGGATGACAAAGTACTGGTAAGAAACGTTAGTTGTGTAATTTATGATCATAAGATTTATTTTAAAACCGATCAGAATTTCCGTAAAACCAAACAATTATTGGAAAATCCCAATGTGGCAATGTGTTGGGACGGAGTACAGGTTGAAGGGATTGCGGTCAATAAAGGCCTTGTGGCAGAAGAAGCAGACCAGCGTTTTGCGCAGGCTTATCGCAAGTATCTCTGGGGCAGTTATAATGCCTATTCGCACACCGATACGGAAATCTTAATTGAAGTCACCCCGCGATTTGTAGAAATTTGGGATCAGGATCAAGATCAGCGCGGCTTTCAAACTTTCATTGATTTTACAAAAAAAACGGTTCAGATTGTTTATTATGATGAAAAATAATTGTATGATTGTGTATGAAAAAGTACGGCGATGCCATCACTGGCTCGCCTTTTACGTAGAATTGAACGTTTCGTTAGAGGAAACTGGGATAAATCCTAGGCATTTTTTCTACTTTCTTGTATAATATAACCAATTATGAATCAATGTGTTTCTCATAAGAAGATTGAAAGCAGATTTAAAACTTTATCATGAGAGAAACAATATAAGGAGGGATTGGCGTGGATCAGGAAGTCTTTCAAAAATATCGAAAAACCTATGGGGTTCGCTTTTCTTCCAGACAAAAACGTGCAGCGCGTCAAGCCTTGACGGAAGATTTTGAAGATTTGGGTTATCTGGCACATTCACTTCATAAGCGAAGGTACCTTCGATATGTCGATAATCTTATCTTCGGGAATATTCATCATGCGCGTACCGTGATTATTGTTCCCTATGATACGCCACAGCGGGTGTTCTGGCGGAAAAATCGCTATTATCCGTTCAATGGTACACATACGTTGAACAAAGGCATCCTTTCGCTATTGGCACCTGTGGTTGTGATCTATGTTGGATTGTTTGCTTTATTGCATTTTGGTGAACAATATTTCCATGAACCGGCCCAAATTCGAATCTTATCAATACTGATGTTGGTGATATTGGGATCGTTGTTCTATGAAATGGTGCATGGAATCGCCAATCGCCATAATGATAATCGCAATACAGCCGGGATTACAGCGGCTATTGAAATTGCCAAGACTCTTAATAAGGATCAACGACGCAATACAGCCTTTCTGTTTTTGGATGGTAATTATGGTCGATTCTATGGTGCGCAACTAGCTGCTGAAACATTTCAAAATGAACATAAAAATCCTAATGTGATTTTGTTAAACACGTTTGCCAAGGGATCCGTAATTCAAATCGGATATGGCAGTAAAGGCAAAAAGATCGCACTCGATTTACATCAAATAAGTGAATCGATCAAGACAATGGAAATCGTGGCTATGAATGATGCGATGCGCCTTTCTACGCCAATGGAATACTTTCCCAAAGCCATAGCAATTAGTGCAGGAGAAATTGACGCTAAGGGAGAACTCTGTGTTTTGGGAACGGCAACGCCCAAAGATCGACAGATCGATAGGGAAAATGTGGATGCGATTGTGGAATTGCTTCAGACCTATATCAAAAAACAGAAATAAGAAACAGAAAAGAGTGTAAGACGTTTATGAATTTGAAAAAAATCATTCGCTTTTTAACCAGTAAACTCTTCATTGTGGCGATTTTGATTTTGATTCAACTGGCTTTTTTAACCACTATGGTGCTTAAATTAAGTGAGTACTTTCTCCCGGTTTATTTCATTCTGATCGCCTTGAGTTTTATCGTCAGTATTTATGTTTTAAATAAAAATGAGAATCCCTCTTATAAATTAACTTGGGTTATTTTGATTATGACCTTACCGATTTTCGGTGGTTTGTTTTATGCGTTGTTCGGCGGTCAGAAAGTACCGAAGGAACTAAGAAAACGCGATCATGAATCTCAGGAGAATTTACAGGGAATGATTTGTCAGGATCAGGCATTACTGGATGCACTGGAAAAGGAAGATCTTCTTGCTCATCGACAGGCAAAATATTTATGGCAGAATGCGGATTTTCCGCTTTATCGGAAAACCGAAACGACTTTCTTTGCGGTTGGTGATGAAATGTTTCCGGCCATGTTGGAAGTATTAAAACAGGCTAAGAAGTTTATTTTCCTGGAATATTTTATCATTGAAGAAGGATTGATGTGGAATCATATTTTGGATATTCTTTGTGACAAGGTTCAACAAGGAGTAGAAGTACGATTGCTGTATGATGATGTAGGATGTATTGGGAAGTTGCCGCCTCACTATGAAGAAAAAATGCGTCGCTTGGGAATTGCCTGTAAAAGCTTTAACCCTTTGCGGCCACGATTGGCGATGCAGATGAATAATCGTGATCACCGTAAGATCCTAGTGATTGATGGGGAAATCGGTATGACGGGCGGTATTAATCTTGCGGATGAATACATCAATGTGATTGAGCGATTCGGCCATTGGAAAGACAGTTCCGTTATGTTAAAAGGGGAGGCTGTCTGGAGTTTAACTCTGATGTTTTTACAGTTTTGGAATTATGATGAAGTGAATAAGGATGATTTCTTGCAATATAAAGCGGATCGTTCTTGTTTTGAATCGATTCAAGATGACGGATATGTTCAGCCGTATTCCGACAGTCCGACAGATGAGGAGAATGTCGGAGAGAATACCCATATCAATATGATTAATGCGGCCAATCATTATGTTTATGCCGCAACCCCGTATTTGGTGATCGACAGTGAAACCAAGACAGCTCTCACCTTGGCTGCTAAAAACGGTGTCGATGTTCGAATATTGGTTCCGCATATACCGGATAAGAAATATGTTTTTGCGCTGACCCGCGGTAATTATCGCGATTTATTGGCGGCCGGAGTGAAAATCTATGAATATACCCCCGGCTTTGTTCATGCAAAAAGCTTTGTCGTGGATGATAAAATGGCGGTGGTCGGTACGATTAATATGGATTATCGCTCTTATTATCTGCATTATGAATGCGGCGTTTGGTTCTATCGCAGCCGTGTGGTGGATGCGGTAAAGAAGGACTATTTGGAAACTTTGGAAAAGAGTCATCAGGTTACGATGGAAGAATATAAAGAGATGAAGCTTTCGGTACGGATGGCAATTGCTTTGTTAAATATCTTCTCACCGATGATGTAAATACATAAACTTTTGGTATCTGTCATACAATGTATGGCAGATATTTTTTTCGGAGGTATCATATGGAAGATATACTTTTTCAAAAAGAAGCAAGAAAACGATTATTGCGCGGTGCGCAATTATTAATGGAAAGTGTTAAAGGAACCTTGGGACCTTGTGGTCATCATGTGTTAATTCGTAAAGAGTTTTCATTACCACTAATTACCAATGATGGAGTAACGATTGCGAAATCTCTTCATGTCAGTGATCCTTATGAACAGATGGGAATTCAAATTTTATTGGACAGTGCCGGAAAGACCAATGAAAACGGCGGTGATGGTACTACAACAAGTATTTTACTTGCGTACGAATTACTGCGTCAGGGCTTTCAATATATGGAAAAAGGCGGGATAGCCAGTGCGTTTGTACAAGGAATGCAACAAGCAGCACAGATGGTAGAAAATTACATCCGGGAACATGCGGAAACGATAAATGGCTTCAAAGGCATTGCTCAGATTGCTTCTATCAGTGCCAAATCTGAGGAAATCGGTACATTGATTGCAGAGGCTTTAAAAGAGGTGAGTGATCCGCGCTGTATCGTCTGTGAACAGGGCAGTACGTATGAAAGTAAATTGCGAATTCAAGAAGGCATGGAATTGAATGCGGCATTGATGTCACCTTATTTTCTGCCTCAAGATGAAAGCAGTGTAACGATAAGAGATGCCTATCTTCTGATTACCAACGAAACAATCGATGCCCTTTCACAACTGGATCATTTTATCGCTTATGCCTATACGAACCATCATCCGTTGATCATCCTGTGTGAAGATATGGATAATGAAGTATTGGGACAACTGATTTATTTGCATATGCAAAAGAAATGTAATGTTATCGTTTGTAAAGCACCTTCGTTCGGTACTTATCAGCAGGATATGCTGGAGGATTTGGCATTGGTATGTAAGGGAAAGGCATGGTGTTCGGATATGGGAAAGGAATTATCAGAGGTCCCTTTTGAGGATCTGGGCAAAGCCAAAGAAGTGATTATCCGTAAACATTCCATGCAGGTGTTCGCTTCCCATGATAAGACCGTAGATCAAAGAATTGCCATATTGAAAAAGCAGATTCCAGATTGTGATAAAAAATATGATCAGGATCATCTGTATCGGCGAATCACTCGCTTAGAAGGTAAAATTGCGGTTTTGGAAATCGGTGGCTACACCAAAGGAGAAATTGAAGAAAAAAGAATGCGGTGTGAGGATGCTTTACAAGCGAGCTTTGCGGCAATGGAAGATGGAATTGTTCCCGGCGGAGGTTTGGCATTGATTCAATGTTATCGCGCATTACAGCCTTATGCAATGGATGTACACAAAGATCGTCAAGCCGGAATGAATTGTGTATTCACAGCAATCTTAAAACCGTTTTTACAGTTGGTGGAGAATAATTATGAATCACCGGCTAAGATGTTAGAGCAGCAACTGGAAAATGATGGGAATATCGGTTATGATGTATGGAAAGAGGAATGGTGTGATTTGTTGGAAAACGGTGTGATTGATCCGGCCAAAGTGGTGATTGAGGCATTGCGTAATGCGGTATCGGTAGCCGGTTTACTGATTCGTTGTGATGTGGCAATTTTAAATGCTTCCTAAGCCTGAATATGGGTATAGGAAGTTTTTTTTTATGAATTTTGATAAAAACGTCAAATATTTTTTTAGGTACGAACCAAACGCTGAAAGAAGTACTCTATTAGATGGAAATATGATACAATGGCTTTGTGCAATTTGGGTG
>CAJUGR010000039.1 GCA_910586285.1 uncultured Erysipelotrichaceae bacterium | reverse complement strand
TATGCAAATTGAATATAGGGGTTTCGTTGTCATAACCGGTTAAAGATCATATAATGATTTCCTATGAAGAAAAATATAAAAATGCTGAATTTTATACAGCACCTCAGATATAGAAATGTGAATCAAAGATTAGGTAAGCTTTTATATATCTGATGATGAATAGGAAGTCCTGTAATTTTGCATACAGAAGTTAACATAAAAGTGCTTATGAAAATTTTTTCATAAATGTAAGAAAAGAGCGTTTACTCTTTCTTATTGATTTAAAATATAGTATAATAAGCACAGTGGGATTTTTTTAATCTCCTCGCATATAAATAGTAACGAAAGGAGTTTTGTATGAAGGAAAATTTATATTTGAACGATGATTTGGTTATCATCAATTATAATGCCACCTATCCCCGCTCGGATAAGGATGTATTGGCATCTTCTGAATTTGCCAATTTACTGCGTCATTATATTGATTATGCAAAAGATCACCGCGAAGATGTTTATTATTATATTTTGAACGGAAAAACACCGCGTGAGGCTGCGTTTGAAATGATCAAAACGTTGCGGCAGATGCTGGTGTTGGATTTGGATGAAATCGACAGCGTATATTTAAAAGATAAGGAAAAACTGTTAAATTTCGTAGAGTCCTTTTATGACTTTTGGAAAAAACACCAGCGTTTTTCCATTGTCAATGCCGGACGGGGAATGGCGATTCAAGAGTCCAGCTTTGTATCGGCCGATTCCGGCTTTAATGCATTAATTCGTAAAATCTATCGAGATGTAGAAGAAAAGGTATTGGGGCGGAAAAACAGTATTTATCGTCAAACACAGGCCGGAACCAATGCGGCGATTGCCATTCGTGAAAATTCGTTAAAGTTGAGTGATACGTATGCGGCTTTAAAAGACATATGGTTTATTGATTCGGTAATGCTGAGAACACCGATGATTCTTCATCCCAAAAGCAATAAACGTACCGGTATGTTTACGGAACGAAAAAGCAATCCGATGGAGGATTTCACCGGTAATGCGAATGAATGGTTCTGTTATCCGGCTAAGATCGGATCGTTGTTGGCGTTTATATATTTTCATCGTGATTTCATTTCTTCAGCCGTTTCCTTGGCTAATCTCTTTGAACTGGCAAATGAAGATGAATGCCGCCAAAAACCAGATCTGATTTGTTTATTCGGCAATGAAGACGGAAAGGAACAGACAACATTCTACCATGATGTAAAAGAGGACGTTTGGGTTGGCTGTGTTTCTTATCATGAACGGATCGAATACTTCGGTTATATTAAAAAAATGAGTTTGACGCTTCACAATTTGGCGCAGATGGCGAAGGGTTGGCTGCCGATTCACGGTGCATTTGTGAATATTACGCTCAAGAGCGGAAAATCCAAAGGAATTATGTTAATGGGGGATTCCGGCGCCGGAAAGAGTGAATCGATAGAAGCATTGAAAACCTTGGGACGCGATAAAATCAAGGATATCGAAGTGATTTTTGATGATATGGGAACCATTCATATTGAACAGGGAATTCCCTACGGTCAGGGAACGGAGATCGGCGCCTTTATTCGCTTGGACGACTTAGATCCGGGTACACCGTATCGTGATATCGATCGATCGATATTTATGAACCCGGAATCCAGCAATTCTCGTGTTATTACGCCGGCCGCTTCCTATGATATTGTCGCTACCAATCATAAAATTGATCTGTTTGCGTATGCGAATAACTATGATGATAAGTTGGGTCTGCATTACTTTGAAGATTTAGAAGAAGCCAAGGCAACTTGTAAAGAAGGAAAGCGCATGGCACTGGGAACGACTCAAGAGGTGGGCATTTCCAAGACGTACTTTGCGAATCCGTTCGGACCGATGCAGAAGCAGGAGTTGTGTGAACCACTGATTGATGAGATTTTCCAATGTATGCGAAATCAGGGCATATTCATCGGTGAGATCTATACTCACCTCGGCTTTAATAAAGAAAATCGAGAAGGGTTGGAGATCGCAGCACAACAGCTTTTAGAGTTCATTGAAAAGGGCGATTAAGCAAAACTGATTATTCTTTTTGTGAAATTTGCATCTATGTAGTATTTCGAGTATAATAGTATCAATTAAGGAGGATTATTTATGTACGAAGAAGAGAATTTTGAAATTGATTCCCAATCCTATGGTGCCCATACGACGTTGGAAAAATATACGGCAAGGACTTTCGGCATTATGGCGTTGGGATTGTTGGTTACTGCCATCACGGCTTTTGTATTAAACATTAACTATATTGGACTGCGGATGTGGATCGGCTTCCCTTATCTGCCGATAGTTCTGGTCGTAGCGCAATTGGGCGTAGCGGTTGCTTTTACTGCACGGTTATTTAAAGCTTCAGTTACCACAACGCGTGTTATGTTCTTCATTTATTCGATATTGACGGGATTTACTTTCTCTATTTTACAATACGTATATGATTCAACCACGATTTTTCTGGCATTTGGCATTACATGCGTTTACTTCGCAGCTTTGTGTGTGATCGGCTTCACGACCAAGATGAATCTGTCTAAGATTTTTCCGATCTTAATGGTGGGATTGATTGCGATTATCATTTTTAACATTGCTTCCATGTTTATCAATTTGGAAGCGATGGATCGTGTAGTTTGTTCGGTAGCATTGGTGATCTTTACCTTATTGACTGCTTATGATACCCAGAAGATGAAGAATTTGTTTGAACAGTATCAAGGTGATGAATTGATGCTATCGCGTTTATCAATGTATTCTGCGTTGGAATTATATTTGGATTTCATCAATCTGTTCTTACGTATATTACAAATTCTCGGAAGAAACAGTCGTAATTAAATGAAGTTTGAATCTGTTATTCTTATGGATGGCAGATTCTTTTTTTATGGCCTGTGAAATATAATGGTGACAGACGTCCGTATTTGAAGGGGCGATGTGTGATGTGATGGGAAAGGGGTGAGTACGCAGAAGTCTGCTAACTGATAAAATGGCAATCTGTATCACACGATAAGCGGGAACTGTGATATAATAAATGTCTGAGGTGATAGGATGGCATTCATGCATCAATGTCGTGTCACTACGACAGCGAAAACGATATGTAGTGATGAGGCAACACAGGAGACTCGAAAACAATTAAGCAGTGAGCTGGCTTCCTATACTCCCGAACGGGTTTATCGCGATTTGTTGCGGGAAACAGCGAATGTGAAGCTGATATGGCAGGAAGAGTCATTCTCTGTGCCGCTGAAACGCAGTCTGCTTGGTTTATACTTGGTTCCGATAACCATCGGTGAAAAAAACTATTCGTTTGTGGTGGATACCGGCGCTCAAATCTCAAGCTTTCATGCGTCATTACTGCACGAACATCCGATGAAGAAATTGGCAGGAGCATTATCCATTCGCTCCATCGGCGGCATGGAAAAAAATATGTCCGGTTATATGATGGATGAACTGAAGATCGGTTCACTGACGGTTCAAAACGTACCGATGGTGATGCTGGAGTCATCATTGCTTCCACCCGTATTGGCAAACATTGATTCCTTTCGCTTTGCCGGTATTTTGGGATGGGACATTCTATCTCGTATGAATTTTGAATTGGATGATGTGGAGAAGAAATTTAAGGTCGTGAAAAATCGCTATCAATTTGCTTATCCCAATATGGTATCAACGATGTTTCCGATTTTTCTAACGAAGGATGAGAATGCAAATTTATTGGTGATGGGATTTGACAGCGGGGCTCGATACAGCTGGGTCAATCCGCAGGCGATGAAAAAATTCGCCTATCCGCTCAGTCGTGAAGCCGAGATGTTTGGTTACGGTGTTCATGGCATGGAAACGATGATTATTCGTATCGTACCGGAAATGAATCTTTATCTTGATCGAGCGCACATTCGCTTGCGCAGTGTACATACGGCAGAAACAGAAGTGTTTCATAATGTGGCATTAGATGGAATATTGGGTAATGAAATATTCAGAAATCGACGTATTCGCTTGATTAATCATCAAGCTATGGTTTTACTTGTATAAAAGTAGGAAAGGATGGAGATAGAAATGAAGTATATTGGAAAAATCACGATGGAGAACGGCGCGGAAATACCGTTCGAACTTTATCCGGATGACGCAGAGATTACCGTAGCGAATTTTGTGAAGCTGGTGAAATCAGGATATTATAACGGGAAGACGTTCCACCGAGTCATTCCTCATTTCGTATCGCAGGGCGGCTGTCCTAATGGAGATGGCAGCGGTGATCTGGGGTATACGATTCCTTGTGAAACCAAAGGCAATCCGCATCGCCATGAAAGCGGCAGTATGTCGATGGCACATCGCGGCAAGGATACGGGTTGTTGTCAATTTTTTATCTGCCATGAACCGCAACCGCATTTAGACGGGGTTCATACGGTCTTTGGCAAAGTCATCGATCATTTGGATGCAGTACGGCAGATGAAAAACGGTGATGTGATAAAAACCATAACGATAAAGGAGTGATAAAAATGGGAGACGCAAAACGTTTGGGCTTGCCGGTTGTCATTATTTTTATTTCCGCATTATTGGTGAAACTGATCAATCGCTTTTTACAGTTCTCATTTACACCAACATTGATTACTTTTTTGATTGTAGTGGCACTGTTTCTGTTTGGTATGGTGTTAAATGTCAATCGCAATCGTCGGCATCCGGCGGTCTTTAAAAAAGTATTCGCTATTCTGGTGATGGTATTGTTAATGCTGATGCAAATGGGTTATTTTACCTTGCCGATGATGAAAGATGCCTTTGATTTCTTCGGAGTAGACGCTTTCTTTATTAATATGATTTACATCTTCTGCGGCTATTTATTTGCCGATTGAGAAGTGTTTAATGCTTTCAATCAAAAACAGTCTTGTCAAAGAATAGACAGGACTGTTTTTGATTATGGTTTGCGGCGTTGGCGCAAGTGTTCAAAAGCGAGAATAGCAGCACTGCCGGAGGCACTCATGGCATTACGAAAGTCATTGGCATAAGGAATATAGACAGACTGATCACAAGCAGAGGTTACCGCCTTGGATAAGCCGCGCATTGCCCCACCGATGGCTAATATGGTTTTATCAGGAAAACGATAATCATATACGTTGATTGCTGTTTCATTGCGCAAGGCACATACCACCTGTATGTGTTGGTGATGGCATTGGGCAAGCAATGATTCCATATCATCGGCAATAATTAAATCGATGTATTCACTGGCCCCGGCACTGGCTTTTGCTATTACCGCGGCGGCACTGGTCCAGTTACGGGGCGGAATGATGACACCATCACAGCCGGCTGCGTAAAAGGATCTTAGCATATCTCCGAAATGAAAGGGATCTTCTATTCCCTCAATCAAAGCGAGAAAAAGTTGATGTCGATCCCGATAATCATCTATGGATTGATAAGAACGCTCTGAGCATTCAGCCAGCAAACCGCCGTGTGTTTTACCACAGGCCAATTCATCAATATGCGTTCGTTTCATTTTGCGGACAGGAATGCCGCGTTTTGCGGCTTGGGCAATAATAAATCGCGTATCCCGATCGTGCTTTTGTTCATCGACCAGAATCTGTTCTACCTTTCTGCGCTGCGCAAGGATTGCTGCTTTTACGGATATATTGCCTTCTAATATATGTTTCATTCATTTCACCTACTTTGTCATCATTATAGAGATAAATGGGTGAATGTGCAAGAACTATGAGCGAATCTCAATGATTTATGGTAAAATGATAGAGAAAATCAGCGAGGAGGAATGTGTATGAAAGTTGCAATGGTAACAATGGAAGTTCACGGCGGGCGCTGTGAGGAAAACTTTGCGTATATGATGAAACAAATTCAGCGGGCACGCGCTGATCATGCCGATCTGATTGTATTTCCTCAGGATTGTATCAGCGGTGCTTATTGGGGCGATTCGCTTCAAAATGAGGATTATTGTCGTTATTTGGACCAGTTTAATGAGCGACTGATTCAGGAAAGCATGGATTTGGCCATTGCTTGGGGCAATCTTCGCTATCGCAGTCATCAGCGGTTTCATTGTGCTTTTTTTGCCTATCAAGGGGAAACGTATATGCGCGTTAAGAAAAAGAGTAACTTGCCGTTTTTCCGCGAGGATTCCTTTCAAGAACTGGGAATCAATCGTGCGATTTCATTACATGATGAAGTATTGGCATTAAATTTCGGCTCTGATATACAGCTTGCCGATTGGAATATTAATATAGATGCGCGACCTTTTGACATTCATGAAGCGATGGAACTGCATGGCAATGTCATTTATGTCAATGCTGTGGGAATGCAAAATGAGGGGAAAGCGGTGGTAATGATGGAAGGGGGCAGTGCCATATATCGGGAAGGTAAATGTCTGTGGCAACAGCCGTATGGTGAAGCAGGCTATGCGCTGATTGATACCGATGTTAATCGTGAACAGGCCAAACAGCCTCGTAAATTGGCAGCGCTTTTAGCAGGTGCGATACGCGGCTTTGATCAACAGATATTGGGCGGAAAATGTCCGTGGATCGTAGGACTTTCCGGAGGATTGGATTCCAGTGTTTCCGCTGCACTTTTGACCTATGCCTTAGGGAAAGATCGGGTCATTGGATATGGAATGAGCAGTGAAAACAACTCTCATGCCACTAAGAATAACGCCCGGCAGCTGGCATCGGCTTTGGAAATTGAATATCATGAGGGCAGTATTTTACCGTTAGTGGAGACCACCAAAATCACATTGGCTTCATATGGCTATGATCAGGTGGAAGGCTTGACATTGGAGAATATTCAGGCGCGATTGCGCGGACATCTTTTGTCTTCCTTTGCGTCCTTACATGGCGGAGTGGTGGTAAATAACGGCAATAAGGTAGAAAATGCTTTGGGTTATTGCACAATGTATGGGGATGCGATCGGAGCTTTGGGAATACTGGGCGATCTGACCAAGGTTCAGTTGTTTAATTTATCGTCTGAATTGAATCAGATCTTCAAAAAACCCGTTATTCCGGAAAATCTTTTACCACAGTGTGAACACGGTCAAATTCATTTTGAGGTCGCTCCCAGTGCGGAATTGCGCTATGATCAAGTGGATCCGATGAAATGGTTCTATCATGATTATCTGGTGGATCATCTCGGTCGTGATCTTACGTTGCATCAGTTCTTACGGGGATATTTGGATGGCAGTTTAATGCAGGGAGAATTGTGGGATATCATGTTATTTTACGGTTTGGATGATCCCGAATGCTTCTTAACCGATTTGAATTGGTTCTTGGCGACAGCACAGCGTAATATGTTTAAGCACACTCAAGTTCCGGCGATTCTCACAGTGAGTCGCAACGGCTATGCATTACGACATGAAATCCAAGGCTTTGATGAGCGAGAATCACTTCAAGAACTCATGGCAGGCGTTTCGGCGATGAAAAAGTAATACTTACGGTTGTTATTCTGTTTTGTAACATGGTAAAATGATATAAGAGTGGAGGTGTATCTTTTGAATTTTCATTTTGATGATGCGATGAAAAAGAAAGTCTTAACCTATGTAAGTGTTGCGCTCATCACGATTTTATTGTTTTTTTCCTTTTATAAGATGAGTTCATTAAAAAGCTTCTTAAGCGGTTTGGTAGGACTTATATCCCCGTTTATTTTGGGCGGAGCTATTGCTTTCTTATTAAATAAACCGATGATATATATTGAAACTCGTTTGATGGGGTCTTGGAAACTCAAGAACGCGCATAAACGAACCATTGCGGCGATTTGTGCTTTGATTTTGGCGATCGCAGCGGTAACGCTATTTTTCTGGCTATTAATTCCGCAACTGTTAAGCAGTATCTTTTCCTTAGTCGATTCTTTTCCCAGTTATCTTGATAATTTTCAGCGGTATTTGGATCATCTCATCGCAGAGAACCATATTGATCTCACCGAGATTGAAAAGCTGTTTGGAGATTTAGATATTTTCCAGCGTTTAACAAATGTGGTGACCAATGCTCTGCCGGAGATGATACGCATGTCTTACAGTTTCATGAGTACCTTGTTGAATATCGTATTGGGAATCATGTCGGCATTGTATATTATGTTGGATAAGGAAAAATTATGCCGCCATGTAAGGATTGCCGTGTATGCGATTTTCCCACAGGAGGCAGCGGATTATCTTGTCCATGTCAGTGATGTAGCTGTTGCTATCTTTAATAACTTCATCATCGGTAAAGCCATTGATTCCTTGATTATCGGAGCATTGTGTTATGTGGGTATGACCTTCTTACAATTACCTTATGCGATTTTGTTATCGGTGATTGTGGGCATTACCAATATGATTCCGGTATTCGGTCCGTTTATCGGAGCGGTTCCCGGTGTATTCATCTTAATGATTATTCATCCGGTCGATGCCGTATACTTTGCCGTTTTCATCCTGGTGTTACAACAGTTTGACGGCAATGTGCTGGGACCGTTAATCCTCGGAGATAAATTGGGGCTGCCCAGTTTGTGGATTTTATTTGCGGTATGTGTTGGCGGCGGTGTTTTTGGAATCATTGGGATGTTTATCGGGGTGCCGGTGTTTGCGGTTTTGTATACGTTGTTAAAGGAGTTTTTTGCTTATCGTTTAAAACAGAAAAATTTACAATTTGCGGATTTCAATGATCCGGTCACCTTACCCTTTCACAAGAAAGAAACGCACAGCTGATTCATTCGCTTGTGCGTTTTTTTACTGATCTTGCATGATTTAAGAATGTGGAAAACTCGGATAACACAGAACGTTTTCCACTATTAGTTATCCACCTTGTGTGGATAACTTGTTGAAAACAGCGGTTTCACTCCTGCTTTTTTTCAGAAACCAACGATGAATTCGATAACCATGGGCATAAAAATGAAAATAAAAATGAAAAAGTTTTCCATAATTGTGGAAAACCTTGTGGATTACGGTAAGTCGTGAAATGTCGGTTCCATATCGGTAAAGGTGCAATACTGCGTAAATCCGATTTTTTTCAGTTCGCCGATAACATAGGGGAAGTGGGCCGCTAAATGCTCCTCTTTATGAGAATCGGAACCAAGGGTTAAAATTTTACCTCCCAGATCGTAATAACGCTTTAAGATATCCCGACACGGGGTCAAATCCGGCAAATGATAACGGAAATTGGAAGTGTTGACTTCTATTCCTTTATGATGTTGGATCGCATGACGCAAAATTTTATCAATGATCGCTTCGGTGATTTCAAACGGACAGCAACCGTTTAAATCATCGCGTTTGATCGCATCAAGATGACCCAAAACACTGTAATGATCATAATGCTGCATGACGTCATAAATTTCTTGGTAATAGGCCAAATTATATTCTGTTTGCGTTTTACCACGCTGGAAGTCCTGGTTCCAGAATTCCAGATCATTTACCAAATGGCAAGATAAGATAATGAAGTCAAATGGATATTTTGCATAAGTCGCTTCAAATTGATCCACGGTATGAACCTGCATACCGAATTCCGCTCCGGTTTTGATTGTGATTTTATCTTGATACAACGCTTGACACCGCCTGATCTCACGAAAATAGGCAGGAAGATCACAAACGACATCAGAATACTTTCCATAATCTGTATGATCGGTAAAACAGATTTCATCCAGTCCCAATTCAATGGCATGCTTTACGACTTCTTCCATCGGATATTGAGAATCATTACTGAATGCACTGTGTACATGATAATCTGCACGCATGATGACACATCCTTTCTTACTTCCATTATCCTATCAGATTTTTTTGTTTTCTTCAAGGGATGGATCGAATTGCTTGTGAGACCATCGAAGCAATGGAAGAGAAGTGATTTTTATAATTAAAAAGATCATGCTTATCCGATGAAGGGATAGGCATGATCTTGATCATGAAAGCGATTGGGATAATGTCATAAATTCATCAATGCGGTTTTTACATGTTTCCAGACTTTCACGCCAGAAGGAAGGATCGCCGATATCAATGCCGACTTTTTTAGCAATATCTTCGACATGGGCGATGGTAGTGGCTTTTAACAGAAGACGATATTGATCCACAAAGGAACTTCCTTGTTTTTGATATTGAACGATTAACCCGCGGGCAAAGAGTCCGCCGAAAGCATAAGGGAAATTGTAAAAACTTAGTGAAGCGGAATAGTAGTGTGACTTATTGATCCACATATACGGATGAAGATAGTGGAAATCCAGTGCATCACCATAGGCTTCTTTCTGTGTCTGTAACATGATATTACACAAATCCTCTGCGAACAGGAAGGTAGTTCGTCGACGTTCGAAGACTTCACATTCGAAATGATAACGGGAATAAATATCACAGATGATTTGCGTTAAGTCTTGAAGCTGTTTTTCAATCAGCACAAGTTTTTTGCGTGTGTTCGATTCTTCTGCAATCGCTGCATTCATAATGATGTTTTCATTAAAAGTAGAGGCAGTTTCCGCTACCGGCATCGAATAGTCGGTGTTTAGCGGACGGTGGTTTTCAATCATCATACCGTGATAGGCATGCCCTAATTCATGAGCGAGCGTTATAATGTCATCAAGTTGTCCGTTAAAGTTGGTTAAGATTCGGCTTTGCTTGATAAAAGGAAGGTTGGCACAGAAGGCACCGCCGACTTTGCCTTTGCGCGGATAGAAATCAATCCAGTCATCGTGAAAAGCCGTTTCGATCATTGTGCATAAATCTTGTGAGAATGCCGCAAAATGATCAATCAAGTATTGTTTGGCTTCCATGGGTGTATATTTTTTATCACTGTGATCCACATCGCAAATCGGGGCAAACAGGTCGTACCAAGGCAATCCATTATGATGACCCAGTATTTCAGCTTTTCGTTTTAAATAATGATGGAACACCGGCAAATAAGCCTGAATGGCTTCCATCATAGCGTCCAGAGTTTTGCGTTCCATTCGTGAATAGTATAAGGTCATATCCAGCGGTGAGGCAAAGCCTCGCAGATCACTGATGGTATTCACTTGTGATTTGATATTGTTTAATGCGAACGCAACGCTTTGCCGGATTGGTTCGTAAGCTTTGAGTTCTGCGTCATAGGCAGCTTTGCGGACCGAAGGATCTTGGTCATAAGCAAGGCTGCGTACTTCACTTAATGTGAGTGTTTGATCTTGATAGGGAACGGCAAGTGTACTGGTAAGATATTCCTGAAGGTTTGCCCAGGCATCTCCGGCTGAAATATTCAGTTTGGCAATCACTTCTTCTACATCATCGGATAAACGATATTTTCCGTCTTGTTTGGTTTCTCTTAATAAATAAGCATATTCGCTGAGAAACGGGTTTTGTGCAATTAGTGTGTCAAGATCATTGATACCTTGAATAAATGTATCAAAGCGCGCAAAGCTTTTGGCACACTCACTGAGTGTTTGTTGGAGTTGTCCCATCAGTGCTACGGTTTGAGTGTTCGTAGTATCACAAGATTGGCGCAAGGAGATATAGCTGCCCAATCTTCCGGATAATTCATACAGTGTTTCCTGTTGTTTTAACATAGCGGTGACACACTCTGCCCGGCGATCGTGATGTAATTGTCCGCTTAGGTCATTAATCTTCTTTACAACCGCTTTTAATGTATCCATATCATGATGAAAAGCAGGATCATCATATCCTTTGTATAACGCGTCTAAAGACCATGTAGCATTCATATAAAGCACCTACTTTCTATGTTAGCGTGCCCTTATTATACCACGATATACCCAAAGACGAATACGATACTCACCGCGATAAATCATATCTTAAACAGCGTCATAAGGATCAGGACAATGCCGAGCGGCTTTTTTCATAACAGAAGTAGGCAATTACGATGAGTACAGCACTATATAGCCATAGGATCAGCGGAGTAGCGGGAAAAACTTCAAAGATGCGCAAGGAGCCAAACAGAAAGAAAATAAAGGAGGAAAAGATTTTAACGATATTTTCATTGAGCCGTGAGAGAATGAGTTTTCCGGCCAGGATGCCGATAAGGTTGGCGCCGATTAAACCACCGGATGCCCCAAGAAATACGGAAAGTAATTCATCGCTGTGATCGGCTGCCATCGCAACAGTGGCTAATTGGGTTTTATCTCCCAATTCTGCCAAAAGAAAGGTCAAGGCAACGGAAACAATCGGCATCGACAAATGAAGCGAGGTTCCATTTTCTTCTTTGGCAGGAAACAGATTGACCATCCCGAAGATCAGAAACAGCACAGCCGCACATAACTTGATCCAATCCATCGGAATCAGATTTCCAATCAAATTCCCGGCCAGTACGGAAAAGGCACTGATGATCGTAACACCGAAGATCATTCCCCATACAACACTGCGGGTTTTATATCGATTGGTCAGTGCCATCATCATCAGTTGTGTTTTATCAGCCATTTCTGCGAGTAACACCAGTATGAAAGTATGCAGTATCATAAATTCACCTCGTTAAAGAATATGATCTGAAGATATCAGGTATGAAAAAAAGCGCATCTTTGTGCGCCGTTTTGATGAAAATGTTTGTGAAATGAATGATGAATATCTACGCTTGACCAATTATTTTCGAATGGTAACATTATCCGCTGCATCAATTTCAATGACACAGACATTTACAGTTTCCTGCAGGGAAGAGGGAATATTTTTTCCGATATAATCAGCCCGAATCGGTAATTCTCGATGACCGCGATCTACTAATACCGCGAGTTGTATTTCGCGGGCACGACCGGACGACATAATGGCATCCATGGCGGCACGAACCGTTCTGCCTTTAAATAAGACATCATCAACCAAAATAACTTTCTTATCTTTTACCGGTAAACCCAATATCGGCAACGGAGGTCGATTTTCCAAATCATCGCGGAATTGAGAAATGTCCAGCGGATAAACCGGTATGTGAGTACCCTCCACGTTTTCAATGATTTCGGCAAGCCGCTTAGCTAACGGCAGTCCTCTTGTTTTAATTCCCACCAAAATAATGTTTTCTACCCCTTTATTACGCTCGATGATTTCATGGGCAATGCGCGTCAATGAGCGCTTCATTCCCAATGAATCCAATATTTCTTTTGTTTCCATAATAACCTTATGTGATAATTCCATACTTTGTAGGCAGTAATCATCACTTTTCCTTTCCAAACAGTAATAGTATAGCGTTTTTTTTAGGATTTCGCAACGATTATTCATCAGGGGAGGTTCTCGTTTGAATCCATGAAATCAACGCTTGCGCGTTTTGATCGGGAGTGTCGTTGATTGGCAGTGCGATAAGAGGAATGTCGTTGAGCAATGCGGTATTGATAAGGGCATTGCCTACGGCGTCATCTTTATGAAGCGATGAATCCAAAGTACAGTAACAGCGTGATAAGTGCGGCAGGACTTCTTCCGGATGATTGAAAAGACGAAAACTTTCTACATTGCACAATATGGCGATGATATGAATCGGTTGAAACAGATGATTGGGCGTTAATGGTTTCAACGATGTTATACGATAGGTGATTCGCTCCGATTCACTGAGATAAATGTCTTCTCCAGTATTATCATAAAATAGATTTGGCGTTAGTGAAGTGATCGGGATAGCTCCACCGATTTGTGCGCCTGTGGCATATAGTGAATCATCAAGCAGATGTATGGTTCCATAGTTTTCAAATACTCTTGTGATTGTACAGCGATGCTTTTGACCGGTTTGAAGCAGTGCTTCGATCAGTGCGCTTTTTTGTCTTTCCTCATCACTACACATAAGCAGAGAAATCGCTTGATTTGGTATTTCCATGTTTAGCATGGTTGATGTTAATGTCAAGTCGTGTTTATCTCGGGTGATGGCACCGTAAAGGGTGCGAATCATGTACAGACATTCTGTTAATGAGCTTTGATTTGACCCCACGTGACAACTGCATCCGATGTATTGTTTGCTATTGGCATCATAGGCTATGATATTTTCTTGTTGCGGCATTTTGAGATCGTAAAAAAGCAGAAAATCATGTCGAACCTTTTCGGCAGTGAAAGGATACAGCGTACCGAGTGCGGAAATCAATGCGGCGGCACAGCGCGGTATCAAGATCAAGCCGTGAACCTCATTGATCGAAATGGATAAAGAAAAATATTGATTCGGATCCAGTGACAGATCAAGCAACGGCATGGAGGATGTGTAGGTGATTGGAGGTGTATCGACTGGATGGAGTCGTATATGGGTGTTTTGCGCAATGTGAACTTCATCAATCAGGGCAATTTTATCATATGCAAGATAAGGATAGGCATGATTGATCGGGCAATGAGTGTAATGGATCAGGCAGTCAAAACGAAAGGAATGAATGTGAAGCAGAGTATGCGGCGGTTGAGCCAATGCGGCCATTTTAACGTATAGGCGAT
Source organism: uncultured Erysipelotrichaceae bacterium (assembly GCA_910586285.1). GTDB lineage: Bacteria > Bacillota_I > Bacilli_A > Erysipelotrichales > Erysipelotrichaceae > C-19. The sequence goes on along the minus strand of CAJUGR010000039.1, from coordinate 515 downwards.
TGAGAGCGTGGTTAGTGAGTGCTTTCTTGGTGATGAGTATTTTCCTGCTTCGGCGAATGAAATCAATAAAGGTCAATAGTGCCGGATGCGGAGCGGGATATTTTGTCAACAGCGTATAGACAAGTGCCGGATCAATGTCATAGGGATATTGCGCCAGTATTTGATCCAGATAGTGCTTGGGGGTTAACGGTTCATAGAATAGTAAGGCTCCGCCTTGGTTCATAAAATCACCTCACTTTATTTTATGCGTTGATGATATGGGGTGTATCAGCGTGCATATCGTGGATATCCTAAAGAGGAGGGTGATCATATGTATTATCATTATCATGCACAAGCAAAAAGACTGATTCTGGAAGGACATTTAACGCATTATGCCATTATGGATCGTTGGAATCATATCGCCCCGGCACTGGTACTTTATTTTGATAATCATCGACCGATGCCGATTCGGGAGGAGAGATGGAGCGAGTACTTACGATTGATGTGAAATGTAAACGGAAATTCCTCGGATGCGC
>CAJUGR010000038.1 GCA_910586285.1 uncultured Erysipelotrichaceae bacterium | reverse complement strand
TCCGGATATTATGATTGAAATATTATTACGAAGTTGACCTACAAGAAAATTTAAATGTGAAAGGAAAAGCAAAAATATGGATAAAGAAACAAAAGAAACGGTATTGCAGGCAGTTGATTACACAAATACAGAGGCACAGCGGTATCATAAGCGGGTGCGTTTATGCAATGGAATCGCATTACTTTTAGTATTGATTTATTCTCTCGTTAAGGATACAGACCTTTATAATAATCCAACTGTTATGATAGGAATGGATATTTTACAGGGAATTGCAGTCGGAATGCTCTTGATCGGCTTGCTATTTTCAAGTCGCTATGGCGCAAAGGTTAGGGCATTCAAACATCGACTGATAAGTGAATAAGGATAAGTTCCCATCAGTATTGGCGAAAAAAGATATTGCAGAGGAAAAGCATATGTTAGATAATATATTTGGAATTTAGGGATGACGAGATTATTTGAAACCACAAACGAAAATGCTCAGAACAAAATAAAATAAGAGAAAAGGTATTCATGATAATCGCAGATAATATCGAAAGTGAACTTTCAGATTCTGTTTCCGATGATTTTGGAGTCATTTATGACAGTCTTGTATTATGATATAAAGATCCATGGCTTAATAAACTTATAGTAAGATGAAAAAATATAAAAAGAAGTTAACGATCAAAACAGGCATTATCTTTTGTGGTGTTTTGCAGATGCTGTGGGGATATATGATGTGTTCTTTAACAGAGCATAATGCAGAAGGGTTTAGAATTTGAGGTGAAAGAAAATGATCAAGATTATATCATTGGTGGAGAATACATCCTCTTCTCCAAAGCTAAAAAGTAAACACGGTCTTTGTATTTATATCGAAACCTCCAAGCATAAGATTTTGTTTGATTTGGGACCGAATGCGCTTTTTTTGGAAAATGCACGTAAGCTAGGAGTAGACATTAAAAAGATTGATACAGTTATTATATCGCACGGTCACGGAGATCATGGTGGTGCTTTGGCGAAATTTATGGAAGTCAATAAGAAGGCAAAAATATATATAAAAGAATCGGCATTTGACAGACATTATACAAAGGTTGCCGGAATCCCTGTTCATATAGGGATTGATTCGGCATTAAAAGACAGCGATCAAATTACATTTACCTCAGATTATTTTGTGATTGATGAAGAACTGGTGTTATTTTCAAATGTAACGGGTCGTAAACTCTTTTCCAAAGCAAATGAGAAACTGTTTGCGAAGCAAAACGGAAAAATCATGCGTGATGGATTTGTGCATGAACAATATTTGACCATTACCGACGCTAATAAGCAAGTCCTGATAACAGGCTGTTCCCATAACGGCATCGCAAACATTATTGAAAAATATGCGGAAATTCACAACGGAAGCTTTGATAAACTTAACGGTGTTATCGGAGGATTTCATTTATTCAATCCCATCACGAAGAAATACGAAAGCGATGAATTGATAACCAAGGTGGCACATTATCTTGCTCAATATGATGTGAAATTCTATACTTGTCACTGTACCGGGATGAAGGCATATAACATTCTGAAGGACATCATGGGTGAGCAGTTGAATTATTTATCAGTAGGAATCAAGATAGAATTGGCATAATAATGACAGTCGCAAAGGATGAATGGTGGTCGGAAATTGAAACGAAGGAAGCGTTATTGCAGGCCGTTACTTTATATACGATTGTAGTCGCAGCGGATTTCCTGATGGATGAAGGACGACGTATTTACTTGCTTTGCCTACGGACATGGGGGTGAAGACTACGATGATAATGGAATCGGTGTCTGTTATATCAATGAGGAAATTGTGGTGATCGGCGATAAAGATATGGCATTTTGACCAGAAAGGAAACAACGATAAGTATTTATTGAAACGAAAGCTATCAATTTATAACATGATCGTCAACACTGCATCAGAGGGCATAGGTATCAATCTTTGTGCCCTTTTTTAGATGATAAAATAGGAAACTTCTTGATTATAGAAAGTGTCTATTTTATCATTACGGATATTTATCACTTTGTGGATGATCATGTGCAGATTAAAATTTCGATGTTTATATCGAACAATTCTAATGTAAAAGATTTTTTTGTATTTTTAAATTGTCCATGTAAAAGACTTTTGATAGACAATGATGAACCATTTTGGCAAAATATATGTGAAAGGAGGATACTTTGTGGAGATCGGAAAGAAACTTAAAGAAACAAGAAGGAAAGTTGATTTGTCGCAGGAACAGGTGGCGGAAAAACTGTTTGTATCAAGACAAACGATTTCGAATTGGGAAAATGAGAGATCCTATCCCGATATTATCAGTATCATCAAGCTATCGGATCTATACGAAATCAGTTTGGATGAATTATTGAAAGGAGATCAGAAAATGATGGAACATCTTGAAGAATGTACCAATGTTGTTGAGAGTAATAAGAAATTGATCGGCGCAATGATTCTCAATATTTTACTTTTTTTAATAATGCTCTTGATGGCGACTCTCATGCCCGATCGCATTTATATGCTTGCGGTAGACTTTAGTCTCGCTATCATCAGCGTAGCTTTTTTACTTTATCAGATTGTTAGAAGGATTTGAGGTAAGAATATGGAAAACATTAATATGGTTATCATAGCGATAGGGGCTGCCACATTGATTGTCGGCAGCACATTCTCCGTGTATCAATTATACAAACTTGTGGAAACAGATGCCCGATGCAGGGGATTAAAATATCCTAAGGCATGGGGATTTTTTGCGACATGCGGAAATAACCAGTCAGGATTGATTCTGTACTTCATCAAAAGAAGAAAACATCCCATTTTGAATATAACAAAGGAACAAAAAATGATTATAGATGATTGTAAAAAGAAATTTGGCATAGGACTTATTTTTATAATTTTGGGATCTGTTATGTGTGTTTGGGGTATTTTTCTGTTATAGGATGAGTGCGAAGATATAAATGATTAAAATTTCGATAATATAAGATGATGGCTGTAAAGTGGAGGCAGTTTCTCACTATATGGCCTTTTTAATGTGAATAATTACTCATTGTAACAGAAAAAGAAAAGTTGTATAATATATCAGACTGATATATTATCTGTATCAATAGCGATGTCAATATGAAAAGATACGATTCTGGAAGTGATGTGTGACCTTTACAGCGAGGATAAAATAATGTGGATTCTGATCATTGCTTGAAAAGCATATGGACTTATGAATTATGGAAAGAAAGGAAGATCGTAATGGCGAATGAAAAAAAGATGGATTGCGTGATTTTAGGCTTATTAAGTCATGAAGAATTAACGGGATATGAAATAAAACGCAGAATCGACACAACGCTGAAGTTTTTTTGGAGCGGAAGTTATGGCAGTATTTATCCTACCTTAAATGATTTGGTTCAACGGGGATTGGCTACCAAAAGAGCAGACAGCGGGAATAAAAGAAATAAGAACATATACACCATCACCAAGGAGGGAAGGGAGTATTTAAAACAATGGCTGTCCTTGCCGGCAGAAAAAGATGAACTGCGCTACGAGACGTTATTAAAACTGTTTTTTGGTAATGAACAGGGATCCGATCAGGCCATTGTTCATATTGAATCGTTCGCGCATAAAATTGAAACGGAACTATCCTATCTTCTACACGCCGCGGAAGCTTTAAAGGACTGCTTGAATGAGGATTCAAATCATCTGTACTATTTGCTTACCGTAGAGTTCGGCATCCAAACTTATCGTACCTATTTGGATTGGTGTCGGGAAGCCAAACGGCGATTATTAGAAAGCAGAGGGTAAGAATATGCTGGGACAGCTCGGGTTTTCTTATATCGGATTACTATTTTTAATCATGTTGATGATTCCCAATTTAATGTGGACGAAAAAGAAACCACAGGGATATACGGCAGAAACGGAAAACAGGATTTTGGTACTGTTGGAGCGAATTGGGGAGGCAATGGTCGGTGCTTGTTCGTTGGTGTTTTCTGATTTTAATATTCATTCATGGACAAATTGGTCATGGTGGCTGATCATTGCTTTTTTGCTTATGGTTATGTATGAATTTTGGTGGGTGCGTTATTTTCGCAGTGAACGGAAATTGGCGGATTTTTACAGTGATCTGCTTGTGTTTCCGCTTGCGGGAGCTACCTTGCCGGTACTGGCATTTTTGTTGTTGGGGATCTATGGAAAAGTCAAAATCATGCTCATCGCGGTTGTGATTTTGGGGATCGGTCATATCGGTGTAGCCATACAACATCGAAAAGAACTGAATTCACCTGATCACAGCTAACCATCGTTTCATTGGCATCCATGAACCGATATATAATATCCTGGGAACACAATTTTTTACTGTTCTTTTGTTTACAATTCGCGTATAATAATAACTAGAGGGTGATGCAGAATGTATCGAATTATGGTTATTGAAGATCATGAAAAAATCAGAAACGAGCTTTGTGACTTCTTACATAAGAACGGTTATGAAAGCATTGGTGTGGATGATTTTGAACATGTGTTGGAAGCGATTTACGCACAAAAACCGGATTTACTGTTACTGGATTTGAATCTTCCTGTATATGACGGTTATTATATTTGTCGGGAAGTACGCAAGGTGAATAAAGATTTGCCCATCATCATCGTAACCAGCCGTGATTCCGATATGGATGAACTCATTTCGATGAATTTGGGAGCGGATGATTTTATCACCAAGCCTTATCATCTTCAGATTTTATTGGCACGGATTGCCCGATTGTTACAGCGTACCTATGAAAATCATACTTCCAGTTTGCTTACGATCGGTGATATCACATTGGATATCAGTAAAAGTATCATTGCCTATCGTGGAGAAAGTGTGGATTTGACCAAAAACGAATTGCGTATTATGCACTGCCTGTTTCAAAATAAAAATACGATTGTATCGCGCGAGGAACTGATGAAGCATATGTGGGATTGTGAATTGTTTGTGGATGATAATACGCTGACAGTTAACATCAATCGATTACGTAAAAAGTTGGAATATATTCGTTTGGATGATCTGATCCAGACCAAACGCGGTATGGGGTATATCATTTATGAAATTTAGTGAATTTATTAAAGATAAACTCTATTTGTTGTTATCAGGCGCCTTGACCTTTGTGACCATTTTTCTGTTTTTGCATGCGGTTCACTGTAACCAACAGGTGATCACGATTGTCGCATTGTTATTCTGGGCGTTTGTTTTTGTCATGTTAGCGGTAGAATATTTACGGCGCCGGGTGTTTTATCAAAATGTCCGTGTGATTCTGGAGAATCTCGATCAAAAATATTTGTTGCCGGAAATTGTGGAGGCACCGCAGTTTATTGACGGCATGATTTTTTATGATGCCATGCAGGAAATCAGTAAAGATATGTTGGAACATGTGAATGAATATAAGTATCGGGAAGAGGATTATCGCAATTATATTGAGATGTGGGTTCATGAGATCAAAACCCCGTTGGCGGCCGCAAAGCTGATCATCGACAATCACGATCATGAAGTCACCCAAAGTATTGCGGAGGAATTGGATAAAGTGGAAAATCTGGTCGAACAGACGCTTTATTATGCGCGCTCCACGACTTTAGAGAAAGATTATTTGATTAAAGAAATGTCGTTACAGCCATGTGTTAATAAAGTAATCCGACACCATGCGAAAGAGTTTATTTATCGCAATATTAAAGTGGAAACGGCCGGATTAGAAGAAACGGTATACAGTGATGTTAAGTGGTTGGAGTTCATCTTGAATCAGATCGTATCCAATGCGCTGAAATACAGTGAAAGCGGTGGGACGATTCGTATTGATACGAAAAAATGCGAAGATGCTTTGATTTTATCCATTGCGGATGAAGGAATCGGGATCTCATTAAATGATTTGTCGCGGATTTTTGATAAAGGCTTTACCGGTCATAACGGCCGTAACAGTGAGAAAGCAACGGGGATGGGACTGTATTTATGCAAGCTGCTTTGTGATAAGCTCCATCTGAATATTCAGGCAGTTTCGGTGGAAGGGCAGGGAACGACAATCCGCATTACTTTTCCGATTAATACGATGCTGTTGTTAAAATAAAAAGCTGTATTCCAACAGCTTTTTGTCTTTATGATGCGAAAAGTGCATTACAGGTGAATCCAGTAAATCACTTCATTCGCATTTTCTTTTTCCCGTTGTCCGCCACAGCTTTCAATGATTCTGCGGGATGCGACATTATCAATATGGGCACTGATCATCACTTGGGTTAGAGAATAGCGTTCTTTTGCTTCTTTTAACATGGCTTTTAACATGAGTTTTCCATAACCGCGGTGGCGATAAGCAGGGGCGATGGCATAGCCGATATGACCGCCGCTTTGACGCAAGGCTTCATTTAAAGTATGACGTAATCGGATATTGCCTACCGGCACATCATCGACATAGAACCAGTATTCTGTGGAAGGAACCCATCCATCAGGGAGATTTTTGCCTAAGGCATGGTCATGTTTTTGAATCAGCCATTGGGAAAAGGCTTCTTTGGATAGGCCATAGGCATCGTTATGATAGCCGTTTTCTTCGGCAATGATCTGTTGTAACAGGTGATAGATTTCCTCTTTGTCGTTTACGCTTAGTTCGCGTAATTGCGTTTTCATACTTTCTCCTACTTTCCGTTAATATTTCTCAATTTTGCGTCGTTCTGCTTTGCGATTGTGCTGCTTCGCGGAACGCTTGGCCAGTTCCTGCTCCACCGCTTCGATGGGAATATCACATTGCGCCATCAACACAAAGAGATGATAGACTTCATCACTGATTTCATTGATCAGCTCTTCTTTATCATTTTTCATGGCGGCGATAATCACTTCACTGGTTTCTTCTCCGACTTTCTTACAAATTTTCTCCAAGCCCTCGTCAAATAAGTAAGCGGTATAGCTGCCTTCTTCTCTTGTGACTTGGCGTTGGCGAATGGTTTCATATAGGCGATGAAATTCTGAATTCATATTATTTTCCTTCTTTCTCAAGCTTAATTCGCTGATAAAAACAACTGTGTGCACCGCTGTGACAGGCTGCCCCAAGCTGGTGTACTTTTAATAACAGCGTGTCTCTATCGCAGTCATAGGCGATCTCTTGTACTTCCTGATAATGACCGCTGGTTTCGCCCTTGAGCCATAGCTGCTGACGGGAGCGGCTGTAATAACAGGCTAAATGCTTCGTGAGCGTAACGCGCAGGGCAGTTTCATTCATATAGGCCAACATCAGCACTTCATTGGTGGCTGCTTCCTGTACAATGACCGGCATGAGGCCATCCTGTTTGGCCAAGTCAAGCCGTTTAATAAATGCTTCAATATCCCCGTCCCATGCTTGACGGCGTACCGAAATGCCGCGATGATGCAGATACTCCTTGACTTCCATGACCTCTACCTCGCCATAGTGAAAGAGGGAGGCGGCTAATGCCGCATCAGCGGCATTTTGAGCGAACACATCATAGAAATGTGCCAGAGCGCCCCCACCGCCGGAGGCGATGACGGGAACTTTGGCGATGCGATTCACCGCATGGCACAGCGGTATATCAAAGCCTTGTTTTGTGCCGTCCGCATCCATGCTGGTCAACAATATTTCCCCGGCACCCAATTCCTGTACTTCACGTGCCCATTCAAGCACATCTTTTCCGGTATCGATACGGCCGCCGTGAATTACGACGTTCCAACCGTCTTTTGCTTCCCGCATTTTGGCGTCAATGGCCACAACGATACATTGTGAGCCGAACATCTCTGCGGCTTTTTTTATCAGTTGCGGTTCTTTGATCGCTGCGGAATTGAGTGCGACTTTATCAGCGCCGGAGCGTAAGATCTGTTTGATGTCATCAAGTGAGCGGATGCCGCCGCCAACCGTAAAAGGGATAAAGATTTTCGCTGCGACTTGAGCAGCCAATTCGGCAATCGTCCGGCGGTTTTCATGCGTGGCGGTAATATCGAGAAAGACAAGCTCATCGGCACCTTGGCGAGCATAGGTTTGGGCCAGTTCGATCGGATCACCGACATCCTTTAAACCGATGAAGTTCACGCCTTTTACCACTTTACCGTCTTTGATATCCAGACAGGGGATGATTCGTTTGGTATACATAATGATTCTCCTTTTAATCGGCGATCGCCAATGCCGCTTTGAGATCAAGCGTTTTGGCATAGATGGCTTTTCCAATGATCGCTCCTTGTATTCCCAATGCTTTTAAGGCACGAATATCGTCCAGTGTTTTCACGCCGCCGGAAGCGATGATATCCATGGCTACGTGTCGGCGTAATGCCGCCAACATGGCAAGATTGGGACCATCCAGCGTTCCGTCTTTGGCAATATCGGTAAAGATGATTGTGCTTACCTTCAACTGTTCCAGATGTTTGGCAAAGTCGAGATAATCAATCTCGCTGTTATCAAGCCATCCGCGGGTCGCCACAAAACCGTTGCGACAATCTAAGCCGACGGCAACTTGGTTTCCATAGCGTGCCACTGCCGCTTTTAACAAGTCCTCATTTTCGATCGCCTGGGTGCCTAAAATGACACGTGCGACACCGTGAGCGAGATAATCATCAATATCTGCCATCGTGCGAATTCCGCCGCCGATTTCAACAGGAATTGACACTTCTGCCGCAATCTGCTCAACGATGTCTTGATGAATCCGTTTTCCTGCTTTGGCACCATCCAGATCGACCAGATGTAAAAACGGTGCCCCCTGTTGGGCAAATAAATGCGCCAGTGACAGAATGCTTTCTCCCACAACTTCCTTTTGTTCATAATCTCCCTGATGTAAGCGCACCGGCTGATGATGAATCATATCAATCGCGGGCAGTAAAATCATATCAACCCCTCCTTTTGGTCAAATCGCAATCCATGATGTAAGCACCAAACTCTTGCTTATCAATTCGAAAGAATTTTTGTAAGTAACCGACTTTTTGAAAGCCAAAGCGTTCATATAGGGCAATGGCACGATCATTGTCTTCCACGACCTCAATGGCGATGATCCAGATCGCGGGCTGCGATCGGGCATAATCCATCATTTCACGCATCAAAGCTGTTGCGATACCTCGATGCCAAAATGCTTTTCGTACCGAAATGCCGAAACCGGCCCGATGGGCCATGCGCGGTTTCGATGCAATATGTAAATCACAGAATCCGGCAATTTCATGATTCACGATGGCTGCCCATTGGCGATTAAGCGGATGATGAATCGTGTCACGAATGAATTTTTGTTCTTCTTCCAAAGTCATCCCGATTCCTTCACTGCCAAAGGTTAAGTTATGTGATTCTCCGCCGATGATTTTACAATAATGTAACAGCGCTGCGGCATCACTTTCCCGTAATTCGCGGATGATGACGGAATCACTGCGTTCTGATGGTGTTATCATCCTCTGCGTCCCTCACTTTCGGTATGTAAAAAATTCTGTAATAAGCGCAAGCCATCTTCACCGCTTTTTTCGGGGTGAAATTGACATGCCCAAATATGTCCTTTACGAAAAGCCGCGGGTATCGAAAGCGAACCATAGGTACTGATCGCGACAAGATCGTTTTCATCGTAATCCTGCGCAAAATAAGAATGTACAAAATAAACATACGGATGATGTAAACCGTTTAACATCGGATCGGCTTTGGTTTCGATCAGATCGTTCCAACCGATATGCGGGATTTTTACTTGGTTATCCTCCATGCGGACAATCTTTCCTTTTAGTAAGCCCAGCCCGGCGCAAGATTCCCCTTCTGTACCGGATTCAAATAAAACCTGCATTCCCAAACAAATACCTAACAAAGGTATTTGATGATTCACCGCATTTTGGATCGCATCGGCCAAGTGTTGAGCCTGCAGCTGTTTCATACAATCAGGGAAGGCTCCTACGCCGGGCAGAATCAAGCGATCCGCCATGGCCACGTGATTCGGATGTTCGCATAACATCGATTCGTGATGAAGATGGGTGAGGGCGTTTTGAAGACTTCTAAGATTGCCGGCACCGTAATCAATGATTCCGATCATCACAGCACTCCTTTGGTAGAAGGCACTTGATCGGATGTGATTGCACACGCTTCCTTAAGGGCGCGACCCAATGCTTTGAAAATGGCCTCGATCTTATGATGATCATTGGTTCCATACGGTACATTGACATGTAGGGTAATACCGGCGTGGTTCGCAAAAGCACGTAAAAATTCCGGTACCATCTCGCAGGAAAAACTGCCGATGCTTTCTCGTTTGATATCACAGTGGTAGACAAGATACGCTCGATTGGAAATATCCAGTGTCACCTGTGCCAACGTTTCATCCATTGCCATCATGAAATGACCGTAACGCTGAATGCCGATTTTATCTCCGAGTGCTTCCCGAAAGCAATCACCCAATAAAATACCGCAATCCTCTACGATATGATGATCGCAGACATGCAGATCACCTTGGGCTTTGAGCTGTAAGGAAAAACCGCCGTGAAAGGCAAATAGCGTTAACATATGATCAAAAAAACCGATTCCGGTATCAATGGTGGTTTCCCCATCGGAAGTGAGGGAAAGCTGTATGGCAATATCCGTTTCATTGGTAGTTCGTTTCGCTGTTGCTGATCTCATAAGACCTCCTTGTGCGGGAATACTTCCGCAAATGCTTCTTTTACTAGTGCATTCTCATCGTTAGTACCGATCGTGATGCGAAAGGCGTTATTGTTCTCATAGTTGCGAATTTGAATGTGGCGTTGTTTCAATGCGTCAAGCAGTTCCCTTTTTCGGGTGGTGATGCCGTACAGAAAATTCGCATGGGAAGGATAAAGTGTGAAATCCGAAGTTGTGAATGCTTGAAGTGCTTCATATAATTGCTCACGCTGCCCGATGATTTGTTTTACGTTGGCTTCCATAATTTCGTGATGAGATAAGAGAATCTCCGCAATCATCTGCGTAAGGGAATTGACATTGTAGGGTACTTTATAGGTGCGGATGCGTTTCATCAATGCCGCATTGGTGATCATACAACCACAGCGCAAGGCTGCGATGCCAAAGGCTTTTGACAGGGTGCGCAGCACGATCAAATGATCATATTTTTGCGTATCGGCTACGACACTGACTTGCGCAAATTCACCGTATGCTTCATCAATGATAACGGGAATGTCAGAAAACGCATCCAATATTTGATGGATTTCACTTGGGGATAAGCATCGCCCGGTGGGGTTGTTGGGGTTGGAAAAGAGAATCAGATCCACCGCATTTTGTTTACCGTAAGCGATGAAATCAGATACGGAAAATTTCGCTCCCGCATCACAGCGATAAGGGATCATTATTCCTTCATGCATGGCAGTGTAGTAATCATACATGGAGAAGTCCGGCTGCATCGTATAAACGCGTTTTCCCCGCTGGATGTAAATACTGATGAGTAAGCCGATCATTTCATCACTGCCGTTGCCAAACATGATCTGATCGCTTTTGATGTTTGAATAGTTCGCGTAGGCATCGCACAGTGCTTTGGCGCTGTCTTCGGGATAGCGATGAAAGGCAACGGAGTCGATACATGCTTTGATTTCCTCGCGAATCGATGCGGGAAGGGGATAGGGAGATTCATTGGCATTTAACAATATTCCTGCGGTCTGATTTACTTCATACGTTTTCATCACGTTGTAACCTCACTCTCACCGCATTGGCATGGGCTTTTAACCGTTCTGCCTCCGCAATGCGGATAATTTTATTACCATCTTGACGAAGGGCGGCTTCACTCCAATGCAAATAAGATGATTTTTTAACAAAGTTATCGACATTTAGCGCCGAATAGAAGCGAGCGCTGCCGCCTGTCGGCAAGACGTGATTGGTACCGCCAAAATAATCACCGATTGATTCGCATGTCATATAACCTAAGAAGATACTGCCGGCATGGTGTACTTGATCCAGATATGATTTCGCATCTTTGATCATCAATTCCAGATGCTCGGGTGCAATGCGATCACTGATTTGAAGGCATTGTTCGATGGTATCCAGCACGATGATGGCACCATATTGGGATAAACTGGCTTCGGCAATGGCCTTCTTGGGTAAGTGTTTCAGTTGCTTTTCGACTTCTTGTGCTACTGCATCCGCTATTGCTTGAGAGGTCGTTAATAAGATGGCGGAAGCCATCGGATCATGTTCCGCTTGGGAAAGCAGATCGGCAGCCACATAAACGGGATTGGCACCTTCATCCGCAATGACTAAAATTTCACTGGGACCCGCAATCATATCAATGTCTACTTCTCCGTATACGAGTTTTTTGGCCGTGGCAACGTAAATGTTGCCGGGTCCGATGATTTTATCCACGCGGGGAATGGTCTGGGTGCCGTAGGCAAGCGCCGCTATGGCTTGAGCGCCGCCAACCGTATAAATTTGATCGACACCGGCGATTTTTGCGGCAGCGGCAATGTAGGGATCCATCTCACCGGTTTTGCTCGGTGGTGTTACCATAATGATTTCTTTCACATTAGCAATTTTGGCCGGTAACACATTCATCAGGACACTGGAAGGATAAGCGCTGCGTCCGCCCGGAACATACACACCGATCCGCTCCAAGGGCAGAATCCGCTGTCCCAAATACACATCGTTTGCTTTGGTGAGTTCATAGCCTTGGCGTACCTGTGCTTGATGAAAAAACAAAATATTTTCCTTGGCTTCTTCTAAGTCGGCAATGAATTGCGGATCACATTTTTCATAGGCGCTGTTAAGCGCTGCTTCGCTGACTCGCAGATCGGAAAGGATCACATGATCCAAGGTTTCACAGTAGCGATAGAGTGCTTCATCCTGATGTTCGCGAACATCAGCGAGGATTTGTGCTGTCATTGCCATGATCGTCGGATCCGCTGTCGTTTTGCGCGAGCGAATCCATGCCTCAATCGCTTCACTATCGGATGCTTTCCATTGTTTTAACATATTCCTTCCTCCTTTACGGCTTGGCGCAGATCCGCTAACAGCGCATCGATTTCAGCACGCTTTAAGCGGAAGCTGGCTTTATTGACGATGATGCGGGCGGAGATGTCACATACGGTGTCGTATATGATTAAACCGTTTTCTTTTAGCGTATTCCCGGTTTCGGTAATATCAACGATGGCATCGCATAAACCTAAGACTGCGGCCAATTCTACGGATCCTTCCAGCTTGATGATCTCCACATCCAGCCCCTTTTGTTTGAAATAGGCAGTGGCCACATGCGGATACTTGGTTGCGATCTTAATGTGCCCCATTTTTGTCAATACGTTATGATCGGGGCGGGAAGCGAGGATGAAACGGCATTTCCCGATCCCCAAATCCATCAGCTCAAAATATTCATCTTCCGATTCTAACAGCGTATCCTTGCCAACGACACCGATATCGGCGACACCATGGCGAACATAGGTAACGCAATCGGGCGCCTTGACCAAAAAGTAATCCAGTGGCTTTTGCGTATCATGAAAGACCAAGGCACGGCCTTTATTTTTTAACGGTTCTATGCCATACCCGCTTTGTTCGAGCAGCTTGACCGTTAGTTTTTCCAAGCGTCCCTTGGTTAATGCCATCGCTAACATGACTCCACTCCCTCCTTGATCATGATGTGAGTTAAACTCGCATCCGCTCGCAGAACTACGATATTTTCTTGCCGTAAATCGGCAGCTTGTTTCAGCGCCTCCACCTGTAAATGCGGGGGATAAGTTAAAATAATGTTTTTTCTAACTTGTTTTTGGCGGATGGCTTTTGCGAACGCATCCAAGCGAATCGCAAAACCGATAGCGGTCAATGCCCGGCCGAAACGCTCACACAGATGATCATAGCGTCCGCCGCTTAATACACTGTTGCCCACGCCCTCGACAAAGGCTTCAAATATGATGCCGCTGTAATATTGCATACGCGGTATTTTGCCGAGATCAAAGGAAATATGCTCTCCGTATCCCAGTTGTTCACATTGATGATAATATTGTTCCAGCTCATCAAGAATGGTGATAAGCTTTGAATCAAAGGCATAAGAGCGCGCCTGTTTTAAAATACTCACATCACCGCACAACCATGGTAATTGGCGGAAAAAGTCTTTCTTATCTTCATTCAAATCCAGCTTAGCGATGTAATCCTGCAGGGCAGTGATGCTTTTACGGTTGATGAGATCCGCCAATGTGTTCACGGTCGTTTCCGTTAAATGCAGTGCCTCACAGGCCGCCAGAAAGAATTTGCGGTTGCCGATTTCCAAAGTATAATGCTGATCCTTTAATACCGATAAGGCATCCAGGGCACAAGCCAGAATTTCCAAATCACCGCTTGACTCATCCACACCAAGCAATTCCACGCCGCAGTCGATTCCTTCATTTTGATTGCCGCTGAAATGCTCTTGGAGTTTGAATACACTGGCGCTATATTGAAAACGCAGCGGTAAGGGGCTGTCTTTCAATTTGGTAGCGGCCAATCGGGCGATCGGCACAGTCATATCGGCCCGCAGCGTCAAGATGCGATTGGATGCATCCAACATCTTGTACATTTCCCGATCTTTCATTTGTGCGGCGGTAAATGTTTGATAGTATTCGATCATCGGCGTAATCACTTCTTCATATCCCCAACGATCAAAGCGATCGCGAAATTGTATTTCTAATTCACGCAGGGTTTTACATTCCAAACCGATCGTATCTTTGGTACCCGGCGGGGTAGTAAATTCAATCATATTGCGCTCCTCCTTATTTTATAGAATAAAAAAACTTTCATCCTAAGGACGAAAGTAAACTTACGTGGTTCCACCTTATTTCGTCATTTCCTTCACAGAAAATGACCTCCATGAGTTGATAACTCCTTGCGTTAACGCCGCACAACGTTCAGAATTACGCGATTTCACTCTGACAGCTCCGGGATGTGTTCTAACAGTGTCTTCTGTTTCTTTTCACCGTTCGAAACTCTCTATGAGAAGACGCGCTGATGTACTGGTTCCTTTCTTCGCTTTTATTGTTATATAGTATACGT
>CAJUGR010000037.1:2032-14937 GCA_910586285.1 uncultured Erysipelotrichaceae bacterium | reverse complement strand
TTGCGTCGTCTGCGCTTTCTTCTTTTTTTACTATCTGTCACATCTTCTACTTTTAATGCGAAATTTAGCAGAAAAGGTGTGCCATCTGTTTTTCTACCTTAATGCCATTACCACAATCACCTAATCCTTTTCATTGAGAACGATAAAAATCGCCTAGAACCTTTTTCCTATACTTCGGACACTGGATGCACGAAAATATCAAAAAGATTTAAAAATATGAAAAAAATTTAAATTTCTTATTTTTATACTTTATCAATGAGCGAATGGTACACAAAAAGCAGAACAAGATGTCTGCTTTTTCCATGTTACACCCATATTAGCGATATTTTTCATAGTATTGATCCCAATTCCTTCGCTGTAATAATTCCGCATAGCCTTCGCCAAATTCCATCAAAGCAGTATAAACCGGTTCAATGGCTTGGATTTCCGCTGTGGATTTATTACGCATTTCCACATCACAATCGGCCCATTCCAATAACACGCTATATGCCTGTCTTGGAGTGGTAATACGCTGATTATAATAATAAATAGTAGGAAAGTCCTGTGTCATCATTGTCAAAGAAGAATCGGGCTTCCTATAAAAATAATCATAGGTTCGAATAGCAGCACCGACCCCTATCGCCGAGGCCAAAACAAGCGAAATTGTCTGAATCGACAATGGCAAGCGCTTGAACTTATGAAACAGCGGAAACGTCACTTTTGGTTCCTTAACCAAGGTAGCGCCCAAGCCCAACAAGGTGCCCTCCAATGCATGAGCGCGAAAAGAGAGCCGTTCTCCGGTTTGTTCCTCATAGGCTTCAATTTCCATCCGTAAATATTTCTTGGCATATAACAAACGACTTTTTACCGTCCCTTCCGGCAGCTCTGTTAAATCCATAATTTCTTTGATATTCATCTGAGAAAAATAATACAAAATAAGGACTTCACGATAAGCAGGCTTTAATCGCTGCATGCACTGATACAGCACATCCATATCACTTTGATGACGATTGTACTGATGTGGCAAATAATCAATACGTCCTTCTTCTTCATTTTGTAACAGATCCAAGAATTCATCACTCATATAGCGATCACGATTTTTACGAAATAACATTTTCGCTTTGGAATAAGTGATACGACTCAGCCATGCTTTAAACTGATTTGCATTCTTTAAATCACCCAGTGACTTTTGAACCTGCAAGAACACTTCCTGAATAATTTCATCGGTATCCGCATTGCTTTTGGTTAAACCATAGGCAATATAACGTACCAATTTATAATAGCGTCCGTACAATTCATTGAATGCCGCTTCATTACCCGCTTGTACCAGTTCAATCAACTCCGCAAGTGGTTTTCGCTCCATAAAGCCTCCTCTCTATCCCCGCTTTTTATTTTATCATAATGCATCGGAGCGATTGTGTCAATAAATAAAATATTTGAAATTTTTTACAATTCATCAATTTTTGCAAAACAATAGAATGATTATCAAAAAAATGATCTCTGTTTATTCAAAGATCATTTTCTTATCATTTCATTCTAATTGAATTTTACTTGCCTTTATTTGTCAATTTTTTTAAAAATTTTAAGTCATTATACCGCGTAATTAAACGCAGTTTTTCAAGATTTTTCGCAAGAATACTTTCATAATTACTCGTTGGTTGCGGTTCGTAAAAGTGAGCTTTTGCCAAGTGATTGGGCAAGTATTGAATGCGCCCCCATAAATCAGAACGACCATAATCATAACGCGCATCCTCATCCATGTTTACCGGGGTATAGCGCAAATAAGCGGGAACCTGATAGGGATGATGTTTCAGTTCTTCCATCACCTTGGCAATGGCCTCAGCGGCAGAACGACTTTTGGGTGATAGACATAAGTCAATCACCGCTAAACTCAGCGGATAACGTGCTTCCGGGAAACCGATTCGTTTGGCTGCTTCAATGGCTTCCATACAACGAGCAACGGCGGCAGGGTTGCCCAAACCGACATCCTCATAGGCAATCACCAATAACCGACGCTCAATCGAATTCATGTCATTTGCCATTATCAATACTCCAAGATAATAGAGTGCCGCATCAACGTCACTGCCGCGAATCGACTTTTGAAAAGCACTGAGGACATCATAATAGCCATCACCATCACCATCCATACGCTGATTGGGGACTTGCGCATATTGCATGACTAGATCCTTATCAATCCAACCATCTTCACACGCCAAGGCGCAAATCTCAAGAATATTTAAAGCAAATCGCAAATCACCGTTACAGCGATGCGCAATAAAATCAAGGGCATCCTCACGTATTTGGCAGGAATCATGACAACCTTTTTCACTATGCAGCGCATTCAATAGCGCCTGTTTAATATTTTCTTCGGTTAATGCCTTGATTTCAAACAGGTGAGTACGTGAACGAATAGCAGGATTGATGGCATGCAGCGGATTGGCAGTGGTCGCACCGATCAGGGTAATGGTTCCTCGTTCCACATGAGGCAACAGTAGATCTTGTTTATCTTTATTTAAACGATGAACCTCATCAATAATCAAAATCAAACCGTGATAATACTTAGCTTCTTCAAACACCGTCTCCAAATCCTTTTTATTTCCGCTGACGGCATTCATCATGCGATAGGGCAGCTGCAATTCATTCGCAATAACCTGTGCTAATGTGGTTTTCCCGGTTCCCGGCGGACCGTAAAATATCATCGAAGCGATTTGTCGTTCCTCAACACAACGCCGTAATATTTTCCCTTCTGCGATCAGATGCTCCTGTCCGATCACTTCATCCAAGGTCTGCGGCCGCATCCGAAATGCCAAAGGTTCCTCCATACACATCGTCCTTTCTTCCTGCTTTATTTTACCATAAAGTCCTAATTCCTGACAGTGAATCTTTTCTCATATGAAATTAAAAAAATCAACTTTTGTAAGGAAATGATTTCATAATTCAGAAAACTACAACAGCTGCTTATTGAAGCAGCTGTTGTCTTTTTGATGATATACAGTATTTTTTCTTTGTTTGCCTATCACTTAATACTTTAGGTATCTGTTTTAAATCCAAATGATTCATGCAAGCATCATAGGAACCTTCGCAAAATATAGTTTCCATGTTTTCAAAAGAATCCTTTTATTACAGGTTCAGATTGCATTGTTTCTCTGTTTTCGCCAACAAACTTCCGTGATAAAAAATGCAATATTCAATGTGTGTTACTATGATCGGTATGGTATAATAAACAAGAAAAAAGGATGTGAGTCCATGGATTTGTTACAAAAAGCCCGTGAATCAATTAATCAAATTGATCAGACAATGGCTGAGCTGTTTGAACAACGCATGAAAGCGGTGGAACAGGTCGTTGCTTATAAACAAGAACATCATTTACCTGTTTTGGATTGCTCACGTGAGGCCGCAGTCATCGCCAATAATCTGCGTCATATACATAATATAAACTATCGCCCTTATTATGAAGAATTCATTCAGGATGTCATGCGCATCTCCCGTGCTTATCAAAAGGCACAGCTTCATCATGATAAAGTCGCCTATGCAGGAACATTAGGTGCTTTTTCTCATATTGCCGCAATGAAACTGTTTCCGGATGAGAAGTTGATTCATCTGCCCACCTTTGAAGAAGTGGTGGAAGCAGTAGAACAAGGTGAGGTGGCTTATGGGGTCTTGCCGTTTGAAAACTCCTATACCGGTGAGGTTGGTGAAAACATGGATCTGGTTCTCGCCCATGATATTTATATTCATCAAATGTATGATTTAAAGATCGAACAGAATTTATTGGGAATAAAAGGCTCTAAGATCGAAGATATCAAGCAAGTGTATTCAAAAGATCAGGCAATCTCTCAATCGCGAAAATTTTTGGAAGGTCGTCATATCGAATGCATTCCTTATCCCAATACTGCCATGGCAGCACAGTATATCGCCCGTCAACAGGATCCCAGTAAAGCAGCCATCGCCTCCAAAGAAACGGCAGCGCTTTACGATCTGGAAATTCTTGCGGAAAACATCAATACTTCCGCTCAGAATACCACACGTTTTATTGTGATTGCCAAACAGCCGCCCAAAGGCGGAAATCGCATTTCTTTGGTATTCACGGTACCGCATACAGCCGGCTCCTTGGCAAAGGTCATGTCATTAATCAGTGATCACGGCTTTAATATGGAGAGCATTCACTCCCGTTCTTTAAAGGATGAACCGTTTGCATATTACTTTTATGTTGAACTGGTGGCACAACTGCACAGTTCGCAATTCACCGCTTTGTATGAAGCGATGAAGCCGTTGTGTAAAAAGATAAAAGTAGCGGGAAGCTATGAATTGGAAAGTAGGGATAAAGTATGAGTTTTGTAAAGAAAGCGGTCAATACGACCCCGATTGAAGATACGGTATTTGCGATTGTCGCAAAAGCCGCAGCGGCTAAAAAACAGTATGGTAAGGATCAGGTAGTAGATGCCACGATCGGATCGCTGTACGATGAAAACGGAAAACTGGTAGCTTTACAATCGGTATTCACGCCTTATGATGCCATTGAAAAAGAACGTAAAGCGAAATATGCCGGTTCTTTTTCCGGAAACAGTGATTATCGCCGTCAAGTATATGAGTGGCTGTTTCATGATCACCCGCTGCCGCTTGCCCACAGTGTCATTGCGACACCCGGGGGAACCGGTGCGGTCAACCTGACCTTAAGCCAATGCCTGGATACAGGAGAATGTGTCGTTTTGCCAAAAATTGCCTGGGGTTCCTATCAACTGATGGCTACCATGGCCAATTTACGGGTACGTACCTACTCCCTGTTTCAAGGAGATCATTTTGATCTAAATTCTTTTAAAGATGCATGTCGGGAAGTGATTGCTCAACAAAATAAACTCGTTGCGGTATTAAACGACCCATGTCATAATCCTACCGGGTATTCTCTCAGTGATGAGGAATGGCAGGAAGTTATCACCTTTTTAAATGAATGCGGTAAAAAAGTACCGGTGGTCTTATTAAACGATATCGCTTATATTGATTATGCTTATGATCTGGAGCAATCCCGTGCTTACATGGAACACTTCCGTGATATTAATGATCAAGTGATGATCATCATCGCATTCAGCTGCAGTAAGTCATTAACTTCCTATGGCTTGCGTTGCGGGGCGGCCGTACTATTGGCAAAATCGCAGGAAGCGGTACGCGAAGGCGAAATCGTATTTGAAAAAGCAGCACGGGCATTATGGTCTAATATTCCCAATGCGGCTATGGATAATTTCACCTATGTTACCACAGAAAATTGTGACGCATATCTGGCAGAAAAACAGGAATATATTCAATTATTAAAACAGCGCAGTGATATTTTTATGAAAGATGCCAAGGCGGTTGGTTTACCCTGTTACCCATATAAAGAAGGATTCTTCATCACCATCAAGATGGAAGATAATGAACGGCGTGATCGCTATCATGAAGCATTGATGAATCGCTTGATTTTCACCGTAAAAGTCAATGAAGGCATTCGCGTTGCTATCTGTTCGCTCAGTGTTTCCGATTGTCATGGCTTAGCAATAGTAATGAAAGAAATCTTGGATACGATTGATTAACTTATGTTTACAAACATTCAATACGGATCTGCAAAATCTAATACGATGGATGTATGTAACGTCCAAAAGGATTGTGCTTGGGTAATTGACGGCAGTGATCCGCTCTTCCCTACCCATATCAGTGATGCTTCGTGTGATGGAGAATGGTTGGTAAAAGAACTGAATTTGTATTGGAAGCAGCATCTGGCCGAAGCACCACAGCCCATTTCGGACATCGTTGCCCAGGGTTTGCGAGCCATTCACAGGAAATATTTAAAATTCCCAGGAGCCAAGCAGCTCTATGATCTGGAAATGCCCGGTGCCTGTTGTGCCATTATACGGGTGCGCAACGGCTGGCTTTCCTATTTTGTCATGGGGAATTGCGAATTGTTATTACAAGATGCGAACGGTAAAACCCAGTCCATCTGTGATTTGCGTTTACAGGAGTTGGATGCGCGGCTATTGGAAATCAGTCAGGATCTGCGACAAAAGCAGCGAATGCCGTTAATTCGCGCTCAAGATTTCGTGGATAATCTCATGGTGGAAAATCGCTTGCGCCGCAATATGAAAGGGGGGTACTGGGTTTTGTGTGAAGAAGAAAGCGTGGTTTCCCAAGCGATTATCGGCAGTGTTCCGATTGCACAAATTCGACATATTTCTTTGATCTGTAACGGCTTTGCCCAGTACTTTAACTGTCGCAAGGTGGTACGTCAGCTTGAACGTTATTTAACGATGAAACGTACTATGGATTTTGTCGAACTTTATAATTCCCTATTGGTTAAAAAAGCCGGAAATGAAAAACTGGCGCGGTACTTACAAGAAGAACTATCGGGGCAATCTACCGCTGTTTTTTTTGATGTACTTGATTCTTTGAAGTTGGATTGACTGACTCCATAATCAGGAGGTGAGGAGATGATCCTGTTTGCCAGTGGCCGTTGCGATATTGCGGCTTATTACAGCGACTGGTTTTTTCAGCGTATTCAGGCCGGCTTTGTCGATGTTCGCAATCCTTATAATCCCCATCAAATCAGTCGGATTCCATTGACCGATGCCAATGTGGATGCCATTTTATTTTGTACGAAAAACCCATTGCCGATGCTTTCACGTCTTCATGAGATTCCATTCCCGTATTTGTTTCATGTGACCTTGACTCCCTATCATCAAGATGTGGAGCCAAATGTATTTGAAAAGCAACAGATCTGTGCCGGTATCAAACACTTAGCCAAACAGATCGGTAAAGAACGAGTTGTTCTGCGCTATGATCCGATTTTGCTTACCCATCGTTACGATCTGGATTATCATATTCGCGCTTTTACCAAATTGGTCAATACGCTCCATGATTCCTGTGATCGAGTGATTATTTCCTTCGTGGATCTTTATAAAAACACCAAAGCCAATCAACAGAAAATCGGTATGAGATCACTTTCTCAAGCAGATATGATTGCCATTGGCAAAAGTTTCGGATTGATTGGAAAAAAATATCATTTACCGATTCAAACGTGCGCAGAACCGATTGATCTTTCTTCATATGGAATTCAAAATGATGCCTGTATTTCAAAGTCAATGATGGAGCGATTGTTACATCATCCGTATGATCCGCCGCAGGGAAAGGGAATCCGTAATTGTGCGTGCTTGCCGACTGTCGATATCGGTGATTACAATGCCTGCGCTCATCTTTGTCGCTACTGTTATGCCAATTATGATGAAATACAGGTCAAAGAACGGATGAAAATGCATGATCCCCATTCCAGTATCCTGCTGGGTCATCTTAGTGAAGATGATCAAATCACCATTCGTAAGGAAAAGGATCATAAACAGATGCCATTGTTTTAATGATGATCCCACAAAAAAATACTCAATTCACAATTTTACGCCAGTAAAGTGAGTATTTTATTTTGCTTATTTAATCAATCGGAAATCAAACCATATTCTTTCAGTTGTGCTATCACTTCTGCTTCCTTTTCACAACCGTGTACCCCTAAGGAAATCGCCGGTTTGGTTTTACCGTGAAAATCACTGCCACAGGTAAATAACAAATTCAGATCCTTTGCCTTCTGATAAAAATAGTGATTGATTTCGGGAGTATGATAATTGGAAAAACATTCTACTCCTTGTAAACCTTCTTTCACCATTTCATCAAGTAAATCAAAACGTCCCTTCAGATTATTGCCCGGATGAGCCAAAACACTGATCCCACCGGCTGCGCCGATCATTTCTATTGTCGCTGCGAGATCCGGGTAAACGACCTTGGTTTCACATGGCTTACCCTGTGCATAATAGTCCCAGAAGAAATTCACATAGGGATTATCTCCCCGTGCGCCGCCTTCCCGATATGGTCTTAATAACGGATGATCCAAATAGCGCTCATCTTTTAACAGTGCCTCCGCAAACATTTCGCCGGTAAAAACACCGTTGGCAGATAACTCTTCCAGTTGAGTGCGTTGTAATTCAAACCCCAGTTCATTGGTCAATCGCAGTTTGGTATCGCTGTTTTCTATTTCCTGACGACAGATTTCTTTTTCCAATTTCGTGAAAGCCGCTTCTGTCTCATCCACTCCATAACCTAATACATGCAAGTGTACATCTTGATAATCACAATCAATTTCTATTGCCGGAATCAAGGTGATTTCCGCCTCTTTCGCATATCGGCGCGCATCACTAATCGCCCGTACACAATTATGATCGGCGATTGCCATCACTTTAATACCGGCTTGTTTACAACGCTTTACTAATTCACCGGCACTGTATTCGCCATCATCACTGTATTCACTGTGCATATGCAAATCAATCTTATCCAAACTTATCCCTCCTTTTTGTATTTTCTTTCTTCATTTATTATATTGCGAATGAAGTGGATACGCAAATAGGACGTGTTCAAGCTCAAGAGGAATCATCATAGCGTAATTTTTGTTTGAAGGAAAATTGTAAAAAATTATTGTTTTATTTCTCTTAAATGACTTTACGTGGTTGTCTTTGATAAGTTATAATTAACACAGTTATGAGGTGAAGCAATGAAAGAATTAACAAAACCAAAGGATAACCAGGAAACAAACGCAACGCCTGAAAACAAGGATTTGATAAATGATAACGTTGTGCATCCTGACATCACCATTTCCCAACCAATGGAAACGGCGCGTGATACTACGATAGAGGAATCTTTTTTAGAGGATCCTGTCGTGTCGGAAGAAGACACATTAACAGAAGATCTCACCGAAATCAAAACCGGAAATTCCTTCATGATTGAAGACGAAGTATCCCCAAAATCACAATCGAATGATAATCAAATACAAGAAATTTCAAAACCAATCATTGAAGAGACAAGCAACATTGAAGAAACAAAGGATACGATCGTTGCGAACGAGAAAATAATTGTGGCATCTATGCCTACCTATTCCCATTCGGAAGCAGAAAAAGAGAATCAGACAAATGAAATGGAAGATACAAGAATAGAAACAGAAATCGCTGCCTATGAAGCGATGAGTAAACAAGAATCAGCAGCGATGATTACATCAAGTGATGAAGGGATTCATGAGGAAGTTAAAGAAACAGTGAATGAACCTGAAGAATCTCCTGTGACGGAAAGGACAATATCTGCGGCTGATGAAGAAAAAAAAGCTGCTTTGCCACGGCATCATAAAGTATGGGACATCCTGTTATCATTCTTGCTTTTGATCCTTTCTTGCTTTTTCCTCTATCGTCTGTATACCATTTCGATCTTATCCTTTGACTGGATATGGAAAATTGCACTAAGCATTGCCATAGTCGAACTTGCTTTGTTTCTCACCGCAATCCTGTGCCGTTTCCCTACATGGGCAATATGGTTACGGCGAAGTTTTATATGTCTGTTATGCATTCTGTTTACCTTTGCGGGAATCACTGTTAATACGTTACAGAATTCCTTACAGGATATTACCAAACCGGAAACTGCTACAACCGTAAATGTATCGCTCATTACCAAGAAAGACGGCGGCGCTAAGCAGCTAACGGAATTAAGCGAAAAAAAGATCGGCATCCAAAATGCCAATGATGCGGCCAACAGTTCTTATGTACGTGAACAGCTTGATAAGGAAAAAGGATTAAACAACGTCACTTACGTAGAAGGCTTAGATTATGAAAGTCTGTATCAGAAACTGATGAATGAGGAAATTGACGCCTTAATCATTACCGATTATTATTTTAAAACATTATTAAAAGAAGATCATCCGACCATTGAAGATGATATCTTTATCTTAAAAAGTTATCAAAAGAAAAAAGAAATAGATCTTTCAACCAGTAATAAAGACATTCGTTACGAGCCCTTTACTGTTTATTTAGCCGGTGTGGATGAAGGCGATGATCCTTCTATCGATGCCCGCAGTGATGTGAATATCGTATTGATGGTGAATCCTTTGGCCAATCATATCGAAATGGTATCGATCCCCCGTGATTCTTTTGTACCCAATCCCGCATTATATGGAAATAACGATAAACTAACCCATCTGGGATTGAACGGTGTCAATAATTCTATTGAAGGATTGGAAGCTGTCCTCGGATTTGAAATCGATTATTATGTGAAGCTGAATTTCTTTTCCGTCATTGATATCATTGATGCGATCGGTACGATCGAAGTGGATGTTCCGATATCTTTTTGTGAACAAGACGAAAATCGCAGTTTTGCCAAAAAAGATCTGATCTGTTTAAAAAAAGGAGTACAGCGTATCAATGGCAAACAGGCGCTCGCTTTCGCCCGTCATCGTAAGTCATACACCGATGTGATGCGTGGGAAAGCCCAACAGGAAGTCATCAAGGGAATTATCAATGAGTTAACGACATCGAATGGTGTAGCAAATATTAACAACGTATTGAAGATCGCTTCTAATACCATCAGTACGAATATGCCATTGGAACAAGTAACCAATTTTGTTTCGGCTCAAATTGATCATTTAAAACCTTGGACAATTGATTCCATTGTTTTAGAAAACGGAGCCGATGCCAGATTGGTCACCGCAAGTATGCCTGGTCAAGAGTTATATGTTATGTTATTAAATCGACTTGACATTCAGAAGGTTTATGAAGCATATCAGTCAATGCTGAATCAAATGCAGTTCTCCTCTTTTACATTCCATTTGGATCATTTAACACAGGAAACTCACAAGCTTCCGGACACTCCGGGGATCATATGGGCAGGATCTGATGTCAGCGGGCACCTGTTAAATCAACCAAGTGAGCCGATAAATCAGGAGAGTACTCCACCAATAAGTGAACCGACACCAGCACCGGAAGAATCACAGGATAATCCGGAGACGCCCGATGAAACGTTACCGCCTCAAGACGATCCTTCAGAAACAAATCCGGAACCGACACCGGAGGAACCTTTACCGGAGGAACCTACTCCTAATGTACCGGATAATCAACCAACTACAACGCAATAATCACAGCATTTCAAAGTAAATAATTTGTAGTAAGGATATAAGAGAACAATGTAATTCTATCTCGTAATAACAAAAAGGATTGATTTCGCTATAAAGTGGAAGTCAGTCCTTTTCATTTTGCATCTTCGATAAATCTTATTTCGATCTTATTATAGAATTGATAAAAAAGGTAATTCTATAATAAATATGTTTACTAAACATATTTTATGATAGTATTTATTACCTTATCATTCTATTCTTAATCTTAGGTAATTCAATGTGCTATAATAAGTCAGAGTGAAAACATGCTTAACAAGAAGGGAATGTCAATTATGAAAATATATCAAGTCAGAAAATTTTATGAAGGGAAAGCCAATACTGCCTGTCCAATCACGGAGCGCCTCGTTCAATCCGGTTTTCAACAAAAAAGTGGAGGATACATAAGCTATGCGAAGTCATTAGGATTAGAAGTGGATTATTCAAAGGCAATGCCCACGCAATGGTGGCATTTGATCAAGTCCTATTGTGATCGCAGCGATCCACAAAAGAATTTCACCAAACAGGTTCAATGTGGTGAACTTTTATTGTGGATGGCTGAAGCAGCACAATGTGTTGATCCTGTGGAATTGGATCGTTTGGTCGATGAGATTATCGAGCATAATATTGAGCGTAAGTACGCAAATAGATTAATTCGCGATGTGTGCTTTGATAGGATCGTAGCGAAAGTGGAATCATCGTGTCCCTATTAATCAGCCGGCTTTTCTGATAGTATCTGCCATTTACCAGTCAGCAGGAAACCTCAAAATTTTATTAAGGGAACTCATGCGGACTTTATGGCTCGTTTCTTTGTATTTTTCCCGATCGCCTTTAAACATTTGAATATTCCCATTTCTATCGACATAAATAAATGACCGCCAAAATGGTTGTGCTGACATAAAAAAATCCGCAAAACACTGTGACCGTTTAAACCTACCATCATCTCACCGGAAACAAAGCAAAGCTTTTCCCGGGAAATTATTTTTAATTGTACAGAAAAATCACCCATGAAAATCATCACATTTTATCCGAGGATCATATCCTTGTTTGTTTCTATTATCTTTGTTGGAAGAAAATGTAAGTCACATTGAGAATTGTTCTGTTTAACCTTTATCATCAACGATTATCCTTTAATCATATTATTTGAGACAATTGAAGGTTCACCGTCTAACGTGAATTGTTATTGATGAATTCAATCTTTAAACCGGTAAAATAATCATATTAAAATTGTAGAATTGCATTTCACTTGAGACTTTCCGTTAAAACACAGAAATCAATCCTTATTGCGCTCTTAACTATTTCATTCAGTATCCGATTAATGGGAAGCACCTCATAATTCTTATATTCTCTTTTATAATTATCCACCTATTTTATTAAAAATACTAATACGAGTAATGTCGCTACAAGAGGTGCTTCCAAAAAAAGCATTTCTTTCCATAAAATAGGATCGCTTTTCATTTTCTGTTTGTTTTCAAGCAATACACCATGATCCATATTTCTTGGAACAAAAAAGATATTACAACATAAAAGAAATACAATAGCAATCACGACAACATTAGCTGTAATAACGATGCTTTTATTTAATACATTTGTCATACATAAGGTGCATACTCCCAATAGTAATAATAAATAAGCCACATAAGCAATCTTCGTTTTTTTCATATCACTCTCTCCTATCCTAATCTGTTTTAGCAATGACAACACTTCATCCTAAGAATCATATTATGAACAAGATAATGCACATTTTGATGCTTTACCGCTTTGTTAGTTAGCCAGTTTTTCATGGTCTCTCCCACAATCAGCGAATCCTTGTATTACTATGTTTTAATTCTTTTCTTTAATAAATGTTCGGATTCGGTTGATTTCTTCTCCCTGTAAATCACTTAACATTTGAGCTAAAATCATTATATCATATCCCTATGATATTTTCATCTGAAACCAGTGCGAATCACTCAAA
>CAJUGR010000037.1:0-1932 GCA_910586285.1 uncultured Erysipelotrichaceae bacterium | reverse complement strand
TTTCTATCCCAAATCTCTGTAAGCCCCATTGTTTTTTTCTTCGAGACCTTCCATTGTTTTCACATAATCACTCTGATTCTTGTCCTTAAATGGGTGTCAATGTTTTCATATTTTTTCATGTCACATATTGAGAAGTAATTTATCCATTCACGTATTTCTTAGTTTGCTTTCTTGATCTAACCATTTTATTTCAACAAGCGTTAATGCAAATTCTTGAAACTTACGGTATCCAATTTTGTTTTATCCATATTGACAAAAGAGGACAAAACCAAACATTACTAAAAATTTCATTTTAACTTTGTTTATAGGTGAAGTCATTTTTTATCAAAGCATTGGAAACTACGCCATGCATTACGCCAATTTACGATACTTTTCCACCAATCTTCCACCACCCCAATCACATTTTCACGGTCTCTCCCACTATCAGAAACTATCCGAACCGTATATGTTTGCTTTTTCTTTACGCCTTGCTTGATAAACACGTGAAACTAACTTATTTAGCTATTTTATTACATTGTCAAAATAGTACATGACCATTGTTTTTAACTACTATTAATTTTGGGTTTTGAAAACACAATTCAAGCAGATCTCTTACGTTTGTTTCGTAAAGAACTGGTGTTGATTTCGAATACTCAATTAATTCTGTAATACATTCAAAATAAATTCTCTTATTTATGCCGGTAAGAGGACTAAAAAATTGGTTTATCAAGGGATCCTCATAAATTCACCGTGATAAATCTTCATTATATTTTGAGTGTTGCCGTGATTGTTCTTGATCCATATCAATAAAATCATAGATTCTTTCTTTCTCTTTTGATTGCAGTTGGTCAAACATTTCGGCTAATCCATCTATATCATTATTTTCCATCAGACTCAAATAATATTTCCGTGATTCAAAAGGAATTACAATCGGTACCTGATTATCCGAAAGCAAAATATAATTTATCATGAGTCTTCCGGTGCGCCCGTTCCCGTCTGGATAAGGATGAATATTTTCATAATCTAAATGCATTTTCGCAATATCTTTCATACTGATTTTTGATTGAAACAACACATTATATTGTTCATAAAATTCATTCATAATGTCTTCCAAATCATTAGGCAACGGAAATTTCTTTTCAGATCCTCTTATACGAATTAATCCCATTCTGTATCCGCCGACATACATAATATTATGATTGATTATCTGATTAATCTCTGTTAAAAAAGATTCATCCATGCAGAATTTTCCTGATTCAACTCGATCAATAATCTTATTTAAAGCATATTTATGATTGATAGCCTCGTAAATTTCTTTAGCCTCTGCCTGTTCAATTTTACTATGTTTATTATCAAATAAAAGGGCATATGTTTCTGCAAAACTTAATGTACTTCCTTCTATGGCATTACTATGATAGGTACTTCTTGATATAAAATCTTCAAAGTAGATTTTTGATTTTTTTAAAGCGTCTAATATTTTCATTTGATTTACCATATTATTCACATACCTCTCTATTTTGTTCATTATATCATATGATAAATTATATTTCATCAATTAAATTATGTGCAAGAAGGAATTAGAATATATAATTCACCAATCTCTGCTTCATTTAGAATGTCAATCATTAATCTGGCCATTGTTCCAAACATTTTGCTTCCCAACCTTTTTCAATAAAAAGCTCTTTATTACACAATCTCACATCTTTACTATGTATTTGATCAAAGAAAAAATGCCGGCTATAATTACGCTAATTTATTACATTAGTGTTACGTTAGTTCCAACGTAAGTCTTTTTACCCAATATCACCAACTTTTTATGCTTGTTCCCCCTCCTTTTAAATAAAACAACCAGTAGATGAAGTGAACCCCCAAAATTTGGTCACAAATAATGGATGTCCATTTCATACAACAAAAAGCCCCATAAAATGGGACTTTTTGACACTTAGATAATTT
>CAJUGR010000036.1 GCA_910586285.1 uncultured Erysipelotrichaceae bacterium | reverse complement strand
AGAGAAACTGTATCTGATGCTTCACATCAACAGACTATGTACCCGTGAGGACTGTGACCAATAAAACGGGCGGGACCCTCATACATAGAACGATTTATTCGTTTTCATGTATGAGGTTTTATTTTTATTCGATTAAAACATTTTCCATTGTGGCCACATGGAGAATGTGTTAATAAAACAAAGGAGAAGAAAAATGACAAAGAAGAGTTTAAATGAGACCGCAGCAAAAGTGCTGGAACTGGTTGGCGGCAAAGAGAATATCTCACATTTTACACACTGTATTACCCGATTAAGATTCAATGTGATCGACAAGAGCGAGGTCGATGAGGAAGGATTGAAAAAAGTTGCAGGTATTTTAGGCGCTCTGTGGTCTGGCGAACAGTATCAGATCATTGTCGGCCAGGATGTCGATGATCTTTACAAGGAGATATGTGAAGTGGGTGGCATCAAGGTGGAAAAGGTGATCGATGAGAATCTGGATGGAAATCAGACCAAAGATAAATTCTCGTTCAAAAAGATTCCTTCGATCATCGTTGAAGTCGTATCCACTTCGATCATGCCGTTTATCCCGGTGCTGATCGGTGCAGGTATGATCAGCGTCCTTAGGACACTTTTGAACCTAATCGGCGTGCTCAGCGAAGAGAGTATGACTTATCAGATCCTGTCAATCGTTTCCGATGTGGCTTTCTATTTCATTCCGGTCTTCGTAGGTAAGGGTGCTGCGAAAAAATTCGGTGCAAATGAAGGTCTTGGTATCTTCATGGGTCTGCTACTGGTTTCCCCATCCCTTGCGGCGATGGTCGATGAAGGAACGAAGATGAGCATATTCGGTCTTCCAATCTACGCGGCTTCTTACAGCTACCTGGTATTCCCGGTCATCCTTTGCGTTGCGGCTATGGCACCAATCGAAAAGTTCTTTGCAAGGATCTCGCCAAAGATGCTGCGTTCGACACTGGAACCGACCTGTACGATCCTAGTGATGATTCCGCTGGCTTTATGCCTGCTTGCGCCTCTTGGCACGATCATCGGCAATTATATCGGAACTGCACTGGTGTGGCTGTATGAGACAGCTGGATTTATTGGCGTAGCTGTCCTTGGCATGCTTTATCCGCTACTGGTCGTTACAGGAATGCACTGGGGTACAATGCCATACTGGCTTGAAACTTTTGCGACAAAAGGCTTTGATCCGCTGGTTTCAATTGCGGAATGTATGCACAACATCACGCAAGGTGCTGCTGCTTTTGCTGTCGCATTAAAGACAAAAGATGACAATCTGAAATCGACTGCCTTGTCATGCGGAACAACGGCGATAATTGGTGGTATTTCCGAACCTTCTTTGTTTGGTGTCAACCTGAAACTGAAGAAACCTCTGATCGCATCAGCCATCGGCAATGCGGTAGGATGCGGCATTGCGGGTATTGCAAAAGTCACATGCAATGCAATCTATGGAAGCGGCGGAATCCTTGCAATACCATGTTTCGCAAAGCCAGGAACAAACAATCTTCTGTTCTGGGTCATTGCCATCGTAGCCGGTGCGGCAATTACGTTTGTGATTACATATCTCACACATGTTGATGAGGAGGATTGATCTATATGGGTTTCAATAAAGACTTTTTCTGGGGTGGTGCCCTTGCGGCAGATCAGTGTGAAGGAGCATATGATGAAGACGGAAAGGGATTAAGTACTGCAGACTTAATAACTTCCGGCGACGTCAACACGCCAAGGCAGATTACTAAAACGGTAGAGCCGGGAAAGAATTATCCTTCACACAAGGGTATCGATCATTATCACAGATACAAGGAAGATATAGCTCTGTTTGCTGAAATGGGATTCAAAATGTATCGCTTCAGTATTGACTGGTCAAGGATCTATCCGAATGGTGATGATGAAGAGCCAAACGAACTTGGCTTGAAACACTACGATGATGTTGTCGACTATTGCCTTGAACTTGGCATTGAGCCAATGATCACTCTGGATCATTTTGAAACGCCTATTGGATTTCAGAAATTCGGTTCCTGGACAAACCGCAAGGCAGTTGACTGTTTTGTCCGCTACGCAAGAACGCTTTTTACAAGATTCAGATCCAGAGTAAAGTACTGGCTTCCGATCAACGAGATCAATAATCTTGTAGAGTGCCCTTATCAGTCGGCTGCCCTGGACAATGACTCCACTTATGAGGACAGGATGATTGCTTCCTATCATCAGCTGATCGCCCATGCACTTACTGTAAAGATTGGACATGAGATCGATCCGGAAAATCGGATCGGAAATATGTACAGCGGCATCTTTGCCTATCCGGCTACTTGCAATCCGAGCGATATCGTTGCTGCACAGGAATTCATGAAGAGGTATCTGTTCTTTGTGGATGTTCAATCAAGAGGATATTATCCTTCATATAAGTTGAAAGAACTGGAACGCATGAATATCAAACTTCCTGTACTGGATGGAGATGAACAGATCCTGAAAGAAGGAACAATCGATTTTCTGACATACAGTTATTACAACACCACCGTTGTTGGTGAAAAAACCAAAGATATGAATTTCTTCACGTTTGATACCGGCTACGAAAATCCTTATCTGCCAAGAACGAAATGGGGATGGGATATCGATCCTCAGGGCTTGCGGTATTCATTGAACTTTCTGTATGATCGCTACCAGAAACCAATCTTCATAACAGAAAACGGGATCGCTGATTTTGAAGAACTGGAAAACGAGACCGTTCATGATGCATACCGTGTTGAGTATCTTAAAGCGCATGTCGAAGAAATGAAAAAAGCAGTTGAGATCGACGGAGTGGATGTAAGAGGCTACTTATGGTGGGGGCCAATCGATGTGATCAGCTTCGGTACGGGAGAAATGAAAAAACGTTACGGTTTTATCTACGTTGATCAGGATGATTTCTGTAACGGAACGGGCGAAAGGATCAAAAAAGATTCATTTGAATACTATAAAAGAGTAATCAGATCAAACGGCGAGGAGCTTTAAGATGCAATTATTTGACGCTTTCAGAAAGAAACAGGAAACACTCGCACCGGTAACAGTTACAGACACGCAAATCGCTGCAATCGCAGATTGTGAAATGATGAATGTGGCGGATGTGAAAGATGAAATGTTCGCACAGCAGATGCTGGGCCAGACCGTTGCTTTCCTCAGTGACGCCGACACACTGACAGTCTGTGCACCGGCCAATGGCACGCTTTCCGTTATGTTTCCGACGGGACATGCCTTTGGAATCACGATGGAAAGCGGTGTTGCGCTGCTGGTCCATATCGGGGTCAATACAGTGGAGGAAAATGGCAGTGGATTCACGATCCTGAAGAAGAAACAGGGTGATTCCGTTAAAGTGGGCGACCCAATCGTGACCGTCAATCTGAAACAGCTCAGAAAGAAATATGATATGAGCACCATGCTGATCGTGACCGACACAAACGGACATGAAGTGAAGATAGAAACGGTTTCTTCCGTCACCAGAGGTCAGGTCATCGGGGAGGTCTTATGAAACTGCTTGTTCAGTCAGACGATTATGGAATCTCAAAGGCTCAGGCTCATGGCTGCATCGAAGGAATCAGAAACGGGCTGATCCGCAATACCGGATTTTTCACAAACATGCCCTGGGCAGAAGAATGTGCTGAATGGATCCGACTGTATCTGAATCAGATTGCCTTTGGCATCGACCTGAATATCACTACCGGAAAGTCGGTTCTTCCGCATCATCAGATACCCACAATTACAAAAGAAGACAATTCTTTTATCCAATGTCATTAAGTTAAGTCAAATAAATTCTTAGTGATATTAATTGAAAATTCAAGAAAACAAATCTTTAGCGAAAGTTAACAGCTTTTCCATAAGATTTGTTTTTTAATTCTTGAAATCATTGATTTTCAAGCATGACAAAAATGCCAGTTGTACATTATTTGAAATTTTGCTGTCAATAGTCAGCGATAATGTCCTAAAAAAATCTTATTATTAGCGGAACATTTTGAGGAATGCTTCCGCTTTTCAAGAGGCTAGGCACCGTACTGGTGGGCATAATGCGCACGCCGCTGTTGATCTATGAACGATTGCCTCTTCCAAGGATGCGACATCGGAGGGATATACTTCTTTTTAGGCTTTGGCTGAGGCTGTTCGCAATGCACATCGAATTCCTCCGAGAATTTCTTGTTTCTTTCGAACTCCGCCAAGAGATATACTGTCTCATCCACGGTCACATACATATTCTTGTCGAATCCCACGATGACCAGGCACTTGGTGCCAGGGACGAATGTGACGAGTTCGCCCTCAGCGTTATATGCTTGGTAAAGCTTTTTCTTGAAAGAGATGGCGGATCCGTTGTCGAATACGCGCGGCGCGCAGACGGCCAGGGTTCTGTCGATCACATCTTCTTCCGGAGACTTTTCCATGACGGATTCGAACTTGGTGTGATCCAATGCGAATCGACGGTTGAAATCCGGCAGAAATGTGCCGATCAGATAGTCGTTCGCTTCATCGGCGCTCGTGATGTTCGCCTTCCGCAGCTCGCTGACCAGGCGGTCTTGAAAGGTGCCGTTGGCCCGTTCGATTTGGCCTTTGCGCTGAGAGACGCTCGATGTCTCGATCTGTGTCCCGAGTATCTTGCAGGCGTAGCCGAATTGCGTCAGCACGTCACGGTCCTCATGCTTCTTGTTGCTCGACTCATAGTTGAACACGGTCCTGTTGTCGGTCAGGAACCTGGCGGGGATGCCGTATCCCATGAGGATCTGCTTGAACACATGATAATATCCGTCAAGCGTTTCTTGTTTTGCAAAAAAGGCACCTAAGATAGTCCCTGTGGCGTTGTCTATGGCAAGATGCAGGGTGTGTTTTTCATCCCCAAACCACCGGTGTATCGAACCGTCCATCTGGATCTCCTCGCCGAAGTATTTGGCACGGGGTTTGCGGGGATGGGCATCTTCCATGCTTAATTCATGCTTGACCGCCACCTTCAGATCCTTCTCGGATATATTCGGCCTGCTGGCTCTGATGCGTGCCTTCGCGCGCTTTTTCTTCGTCGCCCTGTGCTCTTTGGGTGGGAATATGCCATGAGATGTAAGCAGCCGGTACACCGTCCTGTAAGAGACGGAGAAGCCTTCGACCTCATTGAGCTTTTCGGTGAAATGCTTGAAGTTGAAGCCTTGATAGTTCCCGGCATATAACGCTATAATCCTTTTGCCTAATTCTTGTGGAAGGGAATTAGCAGGCTGCCGGTTTCTGTTTGCGTGAACGAAGCCGGCTTTACCTTTTTCTTTGTAGATTCGTATCAGACGATTGATATGGCGGATTGTAATGCTCAGTCTAAGAGCGGCTCGTTTTTTATTCCCATCGTGATCGACCAGCTCTTTTATCACTTGGTATTTTTGTAGTTCATTCATACGTAATTCAACCTTTCTCATGTGAACCTCCTGGAATACGCGTATATGGACAGCGTAACTAGAAGGTTTTCTAGTAGGCAAGAGACATCAATTGATGGCCTGCGTCATGTAGGATATTTTCCCTGACTAACACTTAAGACATTATCGTGGAATAAACACATGACGAAAAGTCAATACATCAAAAATTATTGACAAGTCAATTATCTATTGTAAACCAACAATAAGTTTGCTGAAGTTTTTGAACTCCCCCTTGATTCATGAGGAAAAATCTAGTAGAATATTAATGTATTTCTAATAATACACTTTTTGCTTGTATAAATGCCGTGATACGGTCGGCAAGTCTCTACCCATATACCGTAAAGATATGGACTACAAGTAAATGTTTGCCCCTTTTTTCTTTGGTGCGAGGATTTACTTGGGTAGATGCTCGCACTTTTACATTTTGAGGAGGTTAACGAATGGTCTTTCGTGGAGCAGCTTCAAACAAAATTCGGTTTACAACTACACAGGATATTGTGTTTTTTTACACAGTATGCTGTTTTTTCATTTTATAAGGAGGAAATGTCATGGATAGAAAACCTAGTGTATGTATTGTGATGGGAAGTAAAAGCGATCTTCCTACGATGGAACAAACGATGGCGATGTTAAAAGAATTCGATGTACCTTATGAGGTACGGATCTTATCGGCTCATCGTACACCGAAGGAAACCTTACAACTCAGTGAAGAAGCAGCACAACGCGGAATCAAGGTATTTATTGCCGGTGCCGGTGGAGCGGCGCATTTGGCCGGTGTGATTGCCAGCAGTACCATTCTGCCGGTGATCGGTGTGCCGATGCAGACCAGTGCTTTGGGCGGTATGGATTCCTTGCTCAGTATTGTTCAGATGCCACAGGGAGTACCGGTCGCAACAACGGCGATCGGCAATGCCGGAGCGAAAAACGCAGCGATTCTGGCGGTTCAGATCATGGCGCTGAGTGATGAAGCGTTAGCTGCGAAACTGACTAACTTTAAAAAAGCACAGGCTGAAAAAGTATTGGCGGATTCACACTGGGATAACCGGTAATACATAGGAAAAGAGAAAGAGGACAAACTATGAATCAACGACTTTTTGTAAAAAAGAAAGCAGCCTTTACAGTAGAGGCAGAATCACTATGTCATGATTTACGCAACAATTTGAATCTGGATGGCTTAAATCATATCATTTTATACAATATTTATGATATTTATCATGCGGATGCACAGGACTTGGAACTGTTAAAGACCAAGGTGTTAAGTGAAGCGGTAACCGATGAAGTATTTGATGAGGTTTCCCTTCAAGATCGCTGTTATGTGGCCTATGAATGTTTACCCGGTCAATACGATCAGCGTGCCGACAGTGCACAACAATGCTTGATGCTGTTAAACAATAAACAAGATGTCATCATCAAAAGCGGCCGGTTGGTCATATTGGAAGGCGTGATCTTGCCGGCACAGTTGGAAGCGATAAAGCACTATTTGATCAATCCGGTGGAAATGCGGGAAAAAGATTTATCGCTGCTTCAGCCGGAGGCGAATGCGATGGCAGAGCCGGTGCCGGTACTTGAAGGCTTTTGTGCAATGGATGACAAGGCATTAAGCACTTTAAGAACCCAACAGGGTTTGGCGATGAGTCTGGCCGATGTAAAACATATCCAAAATTATTTTAAAGATGAAGAACAGCGTGATCTGACATTGACGGAACTAAAAGTACTTGATACATACTGGTCTGATCACTGCCGTCATACTACGTTTGAAACCATTTTAAGCGATGTGGTTATTGATGCCGGAATCTTTCATGAACAAATTCAAAAGGCATATGAAAACTATTTAGCACTGCGTAAACGAGTACACAACAATCGTAAAGTCATGACCCTGATGGATATGGCTACGATTGCGGGCAAGGCATTACGTCAAGACGGGAAGCTGGACGATCTGGAAATCAGCGATGAAATTAATGCATGCAGTGTGGAAATTAAGGTGGATGTCGACGGTCAGCCGGAAGATTGGCTGCTTATGTTTAAAAACGAGACTCACAACCACCCGACGGAAATCGAACCGTTTGGCGGTGCTTCTACGTGTATCGGAGGAGCCATTCGTGATCCGCTATCAGGAAGAAGCTATGTCTATCAAGCAATGCGGATTACCGGAGCGGGAGATATTACCAAACCGTTAAGTGAAACACTTCCCCACAAGCTGCCCCAACAGCGTATCTCAAAGGGCGCTGCGGCCGGCTATTCTTCCTATGGTAACGAGATCGGCTTGGCAACGACCTATGTCAAAGAGTTATACCATGACGGTTATGTGGCAAAACGTATGGAAGTCGGAGCGGTAATCGGAGCGGCCCCCAAAGCCAACGTGATGCGCAAAAAACCACAGCCGGGCGATATTGTCGTTTTGATCGGCGGAGCGACCGGGCGTGATGGGATCGGCGGGGCGACCGGCTCCAGCAAGGAGCACAACGATACTTCATTGAGTCAATGTTCCAGTGAGGTACAAAAAGGCAACGCGCTGATGGAGCGAAAAATACAACGATTATTTCGTAATCCCAAGGCAACCCGCCTAATCAAAAAAGCCAATGACTTCGGGGCCGGCGGTGTCAGTGTAGCGGTCGGTGAGATTGCGGATGGATTACGGATTGATTTGGATCAGGTACCGGTAAAATACAGTGGATTGAATGGTACCGAATTGGCTATTTCCGAATCACAGGAACGAATGGCAGTATTGATTGAAGCGGATCAATTTGAAACTTTCAAACAACTTGCCTATGAAGAAAACCTGGATGCATGTATCGTGGCTCGTGTGACAGAAGAGCCACGCTTGATTATGACCTTCCGCGGTGAGGAAATTGTGAACCTCTCCCGTGCTTTTTTGGATACCAACGGTGTGCGCGGAGAAAATGCGGTAACGATGCAGTCCCCGAAAGAAGAAAAAAATCCGTTTGTATCGGAAATCAGCGCCCGTGGCAATGACGGGTTTCTGGAAATGCTCAAACTGCCCAATGTTGCGAGTCAAATCGGACTATCGGAAATGTTTGATGCGTCCATCGGAAAATCAACGGTATTAATGCCGTGGGGCGGTAAATATCAGTTGAGTGAAGAAGAAGGATCCGTACAAAAATTGCCGGTTTTCGGCTTTACGAATACGTGTTCCTTAATGACCTACGGCTATCATCCTGAGCTGGCGGAATACTCCCCGTATCTGGGTGCGGCTTATTCTGTGGTGGAAGCCTTGGCGCGGATGAGTGCATTGGGCGCGAATCATCGTACCTGTCGCTTAAGTAATCAGGAATACTTTGAACGATTGGGTGATGATCCCGATAAATGGGGCAATGTGGCTCAAGCGATGTTGGGACTGATTGAAGCGCAGATGGCATTTGAAACGCCGGCAATCGGCGGTAAGGACTCTATGTCGGGAACCTTTAATGACATCAGTGTTCCCCCAACGCTGATCACTTTTGCCGTTACTACCGAACAAAGCGATCATATTACCTCCGCTGCCTTTAAACACAGCGACAGTTATATTTATTATGTAAAACATCACGCACATGAGGATCTCACTCCGAACTATGAAGAATGCCGAAATAACTTCGATAAAATCTATCGTTATATCGGAGAGAAGACAATCAGTGCGGCGGCCACAGTGAAATTCGGCGGTTTGGCAGAAACGTTGGCCAAAATGAGTTTCGGTAATCACATTGGTGTGGATGTTGTGACAAGCGAAGCGCTGTATGAGTGTTCCATCGGTTCCATCGTTGTGGAAGCAACCAAGGAAATCGATGATCCTGCATTCGTGCTGCTGGGACGCACAACCACATCAGAAATATTGAAAATCAACGACGTATGCGTGCCAATCGCAACGGCCATTGCGGCATGGAGTGAGCGTTATGCCGCGATCTATCCGGCTGCGGTAAATACCGAACAAGGGAAAATCACAACCCCGATCACGGTGATGCAGGAGCGGCGTTTCTCCGCAAAGAAGATCGATAAACCGAAAGTAATCATACCGGTATTTCCGGGACAAAACTGCGAATACGACACCGCTCAACAATTTGAACGAGCCGGTGGCGATGTGGAAATTGCTGTATTTAACAATTTGAATGTGGAATCCATTCAGCGCAGCTTAACCAACCTGAGTGAAAAAATCGCCAACGCACAGATTCTTATGTTAAGCGGTGGCTTCTCAGCCGGGGATGAACCGGATGGCAGCGGTAAATTTATTGCGAATGTATTAAGCAATGCCCAAATACGCGCTGCGATTCAAACATTATTAGACAATGACGGTTTGATTTTAGGAATCTGTAACGGCTTTCAGGCATTAATCAAAAGCGGTCTGTTGCCTTACGGAGAAATCCGACAGTTAAATGGGGATGCCCCAACGTTATTCCGCAATGACATCAACCGCCATGTTTCCCATATCGCCTATACCCGCGTGACATCCAATCGTTCGCCGTGGCTGGCTCCGTTTGAACCAAAAACGGTTCACAGTGTGGCGATGAGTCATGGAGAAGGCAAATTTGTCTGTGATGAGGCAACAGCGAAAATGTTACTGGAAAACGGACAGGTAGCGACCCAATATGTCGATCTGGATGGTGATCCGACCATGAATGGTTTGTATAATCTCAACGGCAGCTGCTTTGCCATCGAAGGGATTACAAGCGCGGATGGTCGTATCTTGGGTAAAATGGGCCACAGTGAGCGTTATGAAGAAGGATTATATCAAAATATCAGCGGCGATAAAAATCAAAACATTTTTGTGAACGGAATCAATTATTTCCGTCATCGTCGCTAAGGAAAAGTTAGGAGTGAACTTATGAGTGATCAATATCGTCAAGCCGGGGTGGATTTGGAGGCCGGATATGAGAGTGTCCGCCGTATTCAAAGCCATGTCGCACGTACCAAAGTCAAAGGCGCAATGGATTCCATCGGGGCTTTTGGCGGCATGTTTGATCTCAGTGCGCTGGGAATGAAGGAACCGGTGTTGGTATCCGGCACCGATGGGGTCGGCACGAAGCTGATGATCGCATTTGCGATGGATCGTCATGACAGTGTCGGTATCGATGCGGTCGCAATGTGTGTCAATGATGTGCTGGTTCAAGGGGCACAGCCATTATTCTTTCTCGATTATCTGGCTGTCGGTAAAAACGAGCCGGCAAAGATCGAACAGTTGGTAAAAGGCGTTGCCGACGGCTGTGTGCAGGCAGAATGCGCCTTGATCGGAGGGGAAACCGCAGAAATGCCGGATATGTACGATCCTAAGCATTATGACATTGCGGGTTTCTGTGTCGGTGCGGTGGAAAAACAGAAATTATTGGATGGACAGGGCATCGCTTCCGGTCAAGTTTTAATCGGATTGCCTAGCAGCGGCTGTCACTCCAACGGCTTTTCATTGATTCGTAAAGTGTTGTTTAAAGACGCAAAACTGGATATTCATGCCACTTATGAAGAATTGGATAATCAGGTGTTGGGCGATGTTTTATTAACACCGACCAAGATCTATGTCAAAGCCATCAAGCACTTATTGCCGGATGAAAAAATCAAAGGTATGTGCCACATCACCGGCGGAGGTTTCTATGAAAATGTGCCGCGAATGTTAAAAAAGGGACAGGGTGTGCGCATCGATATGAAGTCATTCCCGCGTCCGAAAATTTTCGATCTGATTGCGAAAACGGGTAATATTTCCATGGCGGAAATGGCAAATGTCTTCAATATGGGAATCGGTTTCATCCTTGCGGTAGATCAGGCAGATGTAGCAAACACGCTGGCTCATTTGGAAGAAATCAAGGAATCGGCGTATGTCATCGGTGAAGTTACGAACAGCGGACAGGTGGAACTGGTATGGTAAATATTGCTGTCTTTGCCAGCGGCAGCGGTACCAACTTTGAAAATATTGTGCGCCGCATTCAAGATCAATCGCTGCACCATGTCACATGTGCAATTCTGATCGTCGATCATGACGATGCAGGTGCGATTGAGCGGGCAAAGATGTTACATATTCCTTATCAATTCGTCAATCCAAAGGAATTTGCAAATAAGGAAGCTTATGAAACAAGTATTTTACAAATATTAACAGAGCGGAAAGTCGATCTGATTGTCTTAGCCGGTTATATGCGCTATATCGGAACGGTATTGCTTGCGGCCTACCCACAGCGCATCATGAATATTCATCCCGCTTATCTGCCGTCCTTTCCCGGGGCGCACGGTATCCGTGATGCCTATGAAGCCAAAGCTCCCTTTACCGGGGTAACGGTACACTATGTGGATGAAGGGGTGGACACCGGAGCGATCATCGATCAGCGTAAATTGCCGATTGATCCGAAGTGGTCTTTGGAACAGTTAGAGGAACATATTCATGCCTTGGAATATGAATTATTCCCACATGTGATTCAGCGTGTGGTTGATCAAATTGAGGAGGGAAACAAATGAAAAGAGCGCTGGTAAGTGTATCTGATAAAACGAACTTGGTGGAATTTGTGTCGGGGTTAACACAACTCGGTTATGAAATCATTTCCACCGGCGGAACAAAGAAAGCATTGGAAACGGCCGGAATCTCAACGATTTCCATCAGTGAAATTACTCATTTCCCGGAAATTATGGATGGTCGGGTTAAGACCTTGCATCCCAATGTACATGGGGCGTTGTTATGTGTCCGTGATAATGAGAGTCATGTAAAACAGTTAAAGGAACATGAGATTGATTATATCGATCTGGTGTGTGTCAATCTTTATCCGTTTAAAGAAACAGTTCAAAAACCGGGTGTCACGCATGAAGAAGTGATTGAGAATATTGATATCGGCGGTCCTTCGATGTTAAGAAGCGCATCCAAAAATTATCGCTATATTCCGGTTATCTGTGACCCGCAGGATTATGACGCGGTATTGAGTGAACTGCGCGAAAATCAAGAAACATCACCGGCAACCCGTGAATATTTGGCCGCTAAGGTCTTCCGGCATACGGCACGCTACGATGCGATGATTGCGGAATATTTAACGGCACGTGCCAATGTGAAATTCCCGGAGAGTTTCACGGTGACCTATGATAAGGTTCAGGATTTGCGTTATGGTGAAAATCCGCATCAGGCGGCAGCTTTTTATCAAAACATGAATCCGCAGTATTCCTTGGCCAATGCCAAACAGTTGCACGGCAAGGAATTGTCTTATAACAACATTCAAGACGGCAATGCCGCAATCGAAATCTTAAAGGATTTACAAGGAGATTGTGCCGTGGTCGGCTTGAAGCATATGAATCCATGTGGAGTAGGAATCGGAAAAACCATGGAAGAAGCGTGGGATAAGGCCTATGAGGCAGATCCGGTATCCATCTTCGGCGGAATCGTGGCGATGAACGGTGAGGTCAACGAAAGCGTTGCCGAAAAGTTGTCAAAGATTTTCTTAGAAATCATCATCGCTCCTTCTTTCAGCGATGCGGCATTAGAAATTTTAACCAAGAAAAAGAACATTCGTTTGATGGTTTTGGACACGAATCTGGAGCCGAGTTCAAAACAGAAAATCACTTATGTCAACGATGGCTTGTTGGTTCAGGATATTGATGATAAAAAGATCACCGCAGCCGATTTGACCTGTGTAACCAAACGTCAGCCTACCGAAGCGGAGTTGGAACAGTTGTTGTTGGCATGGAAAGTAGTAAAACATGTAAAATCCAATGCGATTGTATTGGTGAAAGATAACATGACAGTCGGTGTTGGCGCCGGACAGATGAATCGGGTTGGGGCAGCGAAGATCGCTATTGAACAAGCCGCTGACAAAGCAAGCGGTTCCGTCATGGGTTCGGATGCTTTCTTCCCGATGAGTGATACGGTGGAGGCAGCGGCCGCAGCCGGAGTTACGGCAATTATTCAGCCGGGCGGATCCATTAAGGATCAGCTGTCTGTGGATGAGTGTGATCGTCACGGCATAGCGATGGTCTATACAGGAGTTCGTCATTTTAAACATTAATAATAGTGAATAAGTTATCGAAACAAAATTCCATTCTTGTGACCTTACGGTTGCGAGAAGTGGAATTTTTTGGTTGACAGGTGTATAATAATAACAAAGCTTATGTTTTAGAGAAGAGGATGCAACATGAAGAAATTATGGACGATCTCTTTATGTCTGATCGCGATGGTCGGGATTTTAACCGGCTGTTTCGTAATCGGAGATCATCTTGTCAATGCGCAAAGTGCTGACCTTGCGTATACCGGTGATGCAGAAGAAAAAAATACGATAACTACGGCATACGAAAACAAGGGAAGCCAGTCCTTAAGCAGTGATACAGAAGTGAGAATACTGATTCATACCGGCCCTGACGGTATGGTGATGAGGGACCCGATTTCGCTGTATGTCAAAGGTGTACCGAATACCTATATACCGGATGAAAACGGCATTGTTTCTCTCATGGTGGATTTGTCTATGGGGGATGTCATGAT
Organism: uncultured Erysipelotrichaceae bacterium; assembly: GCA_910586285.1. Taxonomy (GTDB): domain Bacteria; phylum Bacillota_I; class Bacilli_A; order Erysipelotrichales; family Erysipelotrichaceae; genus C-19. Next base: position 1,257 of record CAJUGR010000036.1, on the reverse strand, counting down.
TGAGCCGGTTCCGGTAATGTGGGTCGAATATATTCCGGAAAGTATAACGATAGAATCTGACAATGTTCAAAGCCTTTATGAATTATGGCGGATGGATTTGGATACAAATGATGAGGGCGTGGGTTTTACTCTAGTCGATAAGAGTGCAGAGGAAAATGAAGCGTTTGCGGCAGCGCAAAAGGTGACGCTGCCGAAAGGAGAAAGGGCGCGGTTAGAATTAACCTTGCCAGCCACATATCCCAATGGTGTGATCTATTATGGTTTCAGCACCACAACGGATGCCAATGGCGTAGATCATTACGATGAATATACCGGTGTAATTGAAATCACGGAAAATACCACGATATGTGCTTATGCGGATGAAAGCGCAGTGGGTGGAGCGGAGTCACAACGTCTCTGTCGCTTGATCGAATTCAGAGATTCTGATGATCCTGATAATAATCCGGGCAATGGCAGCGGTAATGACAATGATCATACGAATAAGAGTGATCCTAATAAGGATGTAATCTATAAAGATGATTTTGATAACGAATACACCAATGAGGATGTTTCATTGCGAATAGAACCGATTGCGGATTATGCGGATTATGAAGCAATTATCAAAGACTTCCCTGAGTTCAAATACATTACTTCCGATCATGTGAATTTCTTAGATGTGAAATTGCTTGCGGAAGATGTAGAAGTGCAGCCGGAAGGATCCTATGAATTGATCTTGCCGTATCCGGATGGGTCAGAAGCAAAAGACGAATTTGTCTTATATCATTTTATAAATGGTACTCTTGACAGTTATGAAAACGTAAACTTTACTGCCGAGGCGGATGGATTGCATTGCCGTATCACTAGTACGGGAACGTTTGTGATCGGATGGAAGGTAGCGGCTGCGGAACTTCCGGATCCGGATGCTTCGAATGCAGATGACAATGAATCGAACAATGAGGAAGTACTGGAAAATCGTGCGAATAATACCGGCGGTATCAATACCGGTGATACAAGCAATCCACGGCTTTGGCTAATGATTTGTATCGGCGAAATTGCCTTAGGAATCTTCTATGTTCGTAAGAAGCGAAATACTTCTGAATCTTAAAGATAAGTGAATGCTTGTGAAGTTTTGAATCAATCGTATGAAAATATGTATAGGGATTCTAAACTTCAAGGAGAATAGTAATCTTGTGCCGAGAAGAATTATGTAATTCTTCTCGGTGTTTATTGCGAAGCGAATACCACATGCTATGCATGTGGTAAAAGAAGTTATACTGT
>CAJUGR010000035.1 GCA_910586285.1 uncultured Erysipelotrichaceae bacterium | reverse complement strand
CCAAGGAAATGCCAGATTCAGAGTCTGGTGCCTTACCGCTTGGCTATACCCCAATTTGACACGTCAATATTCTACTGATAATATGAAGATTTGTCAAGGGATTATGCAATATTTGGCAGAAATATCACTAGAAACATTGAACTGAAATAGACTTTACGGTATGATATACGTGCAATAAAGAACTTGATAATGAATAGGAAGGAAATACTGTTATGAAAAAAGTAAGAACGAGATTTGCGCCAAGTCCGACCGGATATATGCATATCGGAAATCTTCGTACTGCCTTGTTTGAATATTTGATTGCGAAACATGAGGGCGGAGATTTTTTGTTGCGAATTGAGGATACCGATCAGGGGCGTAAAGTAGAAGGTGCCGTGGATATTATTTATGAAACCATGCGTGAGGTTGGTTTACAGCATGATGAAGGACCGGATATCGGCGGTGACTACGGTCCCTATATCCAATCCGAACGGTTACCGATGTATAAGGAATATGCCGATCAGTTGGTAGAACTAGGCGGTGCACATTATTGTTTCTGCAGCGAAGAGGAAGTGGAACAACAGCGCAAGGAGTGCGAACTCATTAACAAGCCGTTTCAATATGATGATCCTTGTAAGCACATTTCGCTAGCCGAGGCAAAAGAACGCATCGCCAAAGGCGAACGCTATGTTGTACGCCAAACGATTTCTCATGAGGGAGCAACCTATTTTGATGATGAGGTATACGGCCGCATCGAAGTGGATAACGACATTTTGGATGAATCCGTACTATTAAAAAGTGACGGTTATCCCACCTATAACTTTGCGAATATCATCGATGATCATACGATGGGAATCACTCATGTGGTACGTGGCAATGAGTACCTGAGTTCTACTCCCAAATACAATTTGATCTATCAAGCGTACGGTTGGGAGTTGCCGACCTATGTTCATGTCCCACCGGTAATGAAGGATGAACAACATAAACTCAGTAAGCGTAACGGCGATGCATCCTTTCAGGATTTGGTGAAAAAAGGCTATCTGCCACAGGCGATCTTAAACTATATCGCACTGTTAGGTTGGGCTCCGGAAGGCGAACAGGAAATCTTTACATTGGAAGAATTGATTCGCGTTTTCGATATCAAGCGCATATCGAAATCACCGGCCATTTTCGATCTTAATAAATTAACATGGATGAATGGAATGTATTTACGAGCATTGCCATTAGAACAGTTCCATGAATTGGCACTTCCTTATTACCGAGAGGCCATTCATACCGATGTTGATTTGATACAAGTATCACGCATTCTTCAACAGCGTGTAGAAGTATTGAATCAGATACCGGAAATGATCGATTTTATTGATACTTTGCCTGAATATGATATTGAAATGTACATTCATAAAAAGATGAAAACCACCTATGACATTGCATTGACGGCGTTAAAGAATGCACAGACCGCATTACAAACAGTGGAAGACTGGAATGAAGCAACGGTTCATGAAGTGCTGCTTGCGCTGCCTGCACGGTTGGAAATGAAAAACGGTCAGGTGTTATGGCCGGTGCGTACTGCCCTCAGCGGTAAACAGTTTACCCCCGGGGGTGCGATTGAAATCGCCCATATCTTAGGCAAAGAAGAATCACTGCGCCGCATTCAAGTCGGTATTGAAAAGCTGAACAAGGTATGCGAACCGTAATGTAAATACGCCAAATAAAAAGACGACCGCAGTCGTCTTTTTATTTAGTTCCGGCATGTTTTAAGAATGCCTGATAAGCTTTGGTCGCTTCATAAATATCCGCTTTGGAAGCCACTTCCCATGGAGCATGCATATTATGCAAAGCAATACCGCTGTCAATGACATCCATATCGTATTGTGCCAATATATAAGCGATGGTTCCACCGCCGCCCTGATCGACCTTACCCAATTCGGCGGTCTGGAAGAAAACCTTTTCCTGTTCCATTATGGCTCGTAATTCTCCCAAATACTCCGCATTGGCATCATTACAGCCGCTCTTACCACGGGATCCGGTATACTTATTAAAGACAATTCCCTTGCCGAAATAAGCCGCATTATTTTTCTCCATCACACTTGCATAATTCGGATCAAATGCTGCGGATACATCACTGGACAACATCTTACTGTTTTTAAGAGCTCGCCGCACTTTTAATTCACTGTAATCATTCATGCGATCCAAGACTTCTGCCACGCTGTTTTCAAAGAATTTTGACTGCATTCCGGTGGCGCCGATACTGCCAACTTCCTCTTTATCCACCAACAAGCATACGGCGGTACGCTGTACTTCATTTTGTTTCAACAGCGCATACAGAGAAGTATAGGCACAGATACGATCATCATGACCATAGCCCATTACCATACTGCGATCCAAACCATAGTCACGAGCTTTGCCGGCCGGAACCACTTCCAGCTCTGCCGAGAGGAAATCATCCTCGTCCATGTCATAACGATCTTTTAAAATACGCAGAACATTGGCTTTTACCGCTTCCTTTTCTTCCCCTTTTAACGGAATGGAGCCGGCCATCACATTCAAATCTTCACCCTCAATCACACGGGAAGCTTTTTTGGTCATTTGATCAGCCGATAAATGAATAAGCAGATCGCTGATACCAACGACCGGATCATTATCATCCTCACCGATACAAACATCAATGACACTGCCGTCCTTTTTCACAACGACTCCGTGAATTGCCAGCGGTAACGTCACCCACTGGTAATATTTGATTCCTCCGTAATAGTGAGTATCCAGCTGTGCCAGTTCACCATCCTCATACAAGGGAACCTGTTTTAAATCCAAACGCGGCGAATCGACATGGGCGCCCAAAATGTTCATTCCGTTTTCTAACGGTTCCTGTCCGATATGGAAGAGTGCTAAAGTCTTCCCCATATTATTCGCATATACCTTATCATTTGCCTTCAGTATCTTTCCCGATTTGATAACTTCTTCTAAATCCACATAACCGGCAGCCTCTGCCATGCGAACGGCTTCTTTCACACATTCACGTTCTGTCTTACATTGTGATATAAATTGCTTATACGCATCTGCCAATGAAAAGACTTCTTTCATTGTGGCTTCATCATAACTTTTCCACGCTGTTTCACGCATCATAACACTTCCTTTCATTCGAATTCTATTATAAGCCAAATCCGTATGAAAAACAACTATGATGATTGCCGTTTCCGCCTCAGTATGATGATTGCCGTTTCCGGCTCAGTTGACTTATTTATTATTAAATTTCACATTGCTTATGCGAATCAAGCTTGAATGCGCTATAATATAGGAAAAAGGAAAGGATGGTACGATGCAACAGGACTTGGATCATGACTTTACCCAAGTGGATGCTCACGATATCCCGTTATTAAAGAAATATCTTGCCCTTGCCGCTTATGAAGAGGCCAATCATAATCTTGTCGGCTTCATGACTTGGCTGGATGCCTATCCGCTGTGGAAACTGGAGGGAGAGAATTGGCTGGTTTTGCTTGGAGTTCATGAGGGAGAATTATTCATTTATATGCCCCTATGTCAAGAAGATGCATTCGAAACCGCCATCTATACGGCCAAATCCGTATTTGACCGTTATGGAATGCCTTTTGTTTGTAGCTGTTATAATGAAGCAGCGGCACAGCGTGTGGTAAAATGCTTGCCCCACATCGAAGCCAAAGCATATCGTGACGCGGCAGATTATGTTTATCGTTGCGATAAACTGCGGACCTTTTCCGGCAAAAAGCTTCAGAAAAAGCGCAATCATCTCAATGCATTTTATAAAGAATTTGAAGGACGATGGAACTATCAACCGCTTTGTTACGAAAACACGGATGAAATTATCAACTTTTTATCCCGGTGGCATCAAGATGATGATGATTATATGTTGGCATATGAAAAGCTGGGAATACTGCGAGTTCTTGAAAATTGGGAAGCGCTGGATGCCAAAGGCGGTATCATTCGCATTGATCAGCGAATCGAAGCTTTTACGATCGGCTCTCGACTCTCGGCACAGATGTGTCAAACCAATATCGAAAAAGCCAATGAATCCATTCGCGGTTTGTATCAAGCGATTTGTAAAGAATTTTTAAGTCATGAATTTCTCGATATGACTTATGTCAATCGTGAGGAGGATATGGGACTTGAGACCCTGCGTCAAGCGAAGGAGGCCTATCATCCGGAATATTTGATAATGAAATATCGGATCAGTGAAGCTCATGCATCCCACTAAACAAGAAATAAAAGACATTCATCGTCTCTACAAAAAAACCTTCGCATTTGACGATGGAGGAACGATTGATCCTTATTTTCAATACCAATTTCATCCCGAAAACTGTTGGATCATTCGTGATGATAACCAAATTGTTTCCTTGTTATGTGCCCATCCGCACCGGATGTACTTTCATAACGGATACTTACCAGTACGCTTTATCAGCGGTGTGATTACCGTAGAAAAAAAGCGCCATCAAGGATATATGCGGCGCTGTTTTGAGGAGTTATTGAAAGAGACACAAGATACTTGCGGTTTGTATGTGTTACAGGCATATCATCCTGAAATCTACACATCGCTAGGTTTTGAACAACGCTATTTTATCCGCTATGTTCCCTATCTTGGAGCAGCACTACCAAATCATTGTATCCCGATCACCTCTGCCGTTGACTGCGCTGATTGTGCCCAAGCAGCATTGCATGAATGGGAAGGCTGGATGGATCATGATGAGGATTTCTATCAGGCACAATTAAGGGAAGCGGCGGCTTTGCATCAAACAATTCTTGGATTTTATGAAAACGGACAGCTTGCGGCTTTTGCGCGTTGGTCACAAACAGAAACAGTAATGGCAATAGAGGAAATACTTGCCCGCAGCAATCATGCCAAGCAGCGATTATTGGCACAGTTGGCTTCCTGCCCCAAACGCCTTCTATATGCCGTACCGGCATTGGCAAAGGAACACGGAGCGCAAGGTAACCTCATGGTTAAGATGGGCAATCAAGCATTGTGTCAAAAAAATTTGGGGCATATGATTACTACATGTGATGATCTGTATGAATCCGATCAGCGTTATTATCATTATGGTTGGTGGTAGTTTATAACCATCATGATTTTTACAGCCTTATTTTGCCTAAGCACATAAGCAGGCAGAAAATATCCGAATGCTTCCTGCCCGATAGATATTACAGCGTAGCTAAAATGGTTTTCACAAACGCTTGAAACTGTTCTTTTACACGATTGGTTGTGGCTACCACTTCCTCATGATTCAGATCCGACTGCATTCCCGCTGCCAAATTGGTAATACAAGAAATACCGAGAACTTTCATTCCCATATGGTTGGCTACGATTACTTCCGGAACCGTAGACATTCCGACTGCATCGGCGCCGAAAGTACGAGCCATTCTGATTTCAGCGGGAGTTTCATAGGAAGGACCGCTGAATGCCATATATACCCCTTCATGCAGAGGCAAATTCATCGTAGCTGCCACTTGCTTGGCAATCGTGCGATATGCTTCATCATAAGCATGACTCATATCCGGAAAACGCGGACCCATTGAGTCATTATTGGGTCCGATCAGCGGATGGTTGCCCATGAAATTGATATGATCTTGAATCAGCATCAGTTCTCCCGGACGATAGCTTTCATTCACTCCCCCGGCCGCATTGGTTACGATTAACGAATCGGCGCCCAGTGCTTTTAATACGCGGATCGGATAGGTGATCGTTTGCATGGAATTACCCTCATAATAATGAAAGCGCCCTTGCATCATCAGCACCTTTTTATCACCCAAAGATCCATAAACCAGCTTTCCGGCATGTCCCGGCACCGTTGAAATCGGGAAATGGGGAATATCCGCATAATCCAATACCACACTGTCACATACCTCTTCTGCCAGATCACCTAAACCCGAGCCGAGGATCATCCCGAAATCAATCGCTTCGATCCCATGGTTTCGCAAATAGTTTATCGTTTCTTTGATATTTTCCACTGTGTCTGCCCTCCTGTAAATTCGACCTTTTCTGATATTATTTTATCAAATATCCCATCTGAGCACAATCATCATTGTTTACGATTGTATTATCGTTAAATCAACCGATAACGATACTTATCTGCTCGCTTCAGTACAAAAAAACGCATATTAGAATGCGTCATTTTGTGATTTTCGATGACGATCGTTTGAGACGGTGATTCGATAATTGAGAATGATATGTACGATAAGCGCCGTCAATATTTCGCTTTTGTTTTTTTGAACCCTTATAACGCAAAACGGTAACACTCTCAATTAACGGCGTATTGGGGAACATATCAAAAGGAATAATTTGTTCTATTTCATAATAATCGGTTAACACACTTAAATTCTTGCCCAAGGTAGCGGGATTACAGGATACATACAGAACGTTCTTGATTTTGCTTTTACAAATGGCATATAACATTGGCTCATCCAATCCGGTACGAGGCGGATCCACAATCAAGGTGTCAATCGAACGCTGCTTGGACAAGTAAATCAATTTATCTGCCGCATCAGCACAGAGAAATGATACATTTTCCGCATGATGACTGCGTGCATTCGCATTGGCATTGACCACCGCATCCTTAACGGACTCAATACCGATAATTTCCTCAGCGCGATCACGTACATACAAAGATATGGCGCCGATACCGCTATATGCTTCCACAAGCAGTCGATTTTTCATCGGCACTAATGAAGCAATCGTGCGATACAGTTCGCGTGCCTGTTTTGTATTCAGCTGAAAAAAGGAACGCGGAGAACATTGGAGGGTTAAATCATCCAATGTAATATGTAAGTGACGGGTACCGGCCAAATGAATCATTTTCGCACCGAACATATCCGGTGTTTTTTTCACAGTATGGATGCTTTGCCACAGACTCTTTAAACCATCTATCGCCATGAGCATATTGATACATTCCTGCGGAATATCATCCAAGCCACTGACCAAACAAGCTTGATAAGCACCGTCAAACCCTCGCAAAACGATCGAGCGAATTCCCTTTTTTTGATGATAGTCATACGCTGTCAGGGAGAATTCATTCAACACCGCTAAGATCTTACGGCGCATTTCCTCCAAACCGGGTTCATGTATCGGGCAGTACTCCACTGCTTGAAAATAATTGGAGTTGGGAATATACATGCCGGTGGTTAGCTTTCCATCCGCCATCGCACATGGTAACTTACATTGGTTGCGATAACCGAATTGATCATCGCTGGGGCGAATATCTTTTATTAAACGAGGATTCACCTGTGCATATTTAATTAAGGATTGTCTTAACAGCGCCTGTTTCGCAATCAACTGATCCTCATAACGCGCAATCATCAATGCACAGCCGCCGCATTTTGCCTGTATCGCACATGCGGGCGTAACCCGTGCTGCACTCTTGGTCAATACCCGATCAAGTTTAGCGCGCATAAATCGCTGTGCTTTTTCCACAATGGTAATCTCCACCGTTTCATTGACCAGTGCGCCCGGCACAAACACCGGTGTGTGATCAATATAGCCGATGCCTTCCCCATTAATCCCCGTCTTTACGATTGTCGTCTTCATTTCTTTATCCTCTTTACCTGTGTATTCTTTCTACATCTTTTTTAAATTCTTCACAAAAGGCAGTTTATCATAAATCCGTTCACAAAACGCATAATAGCGCTGATGCTTCATTGCCAACATTGATTCTTTGCCATAGCTTTCTTCAAACACCAAGTTTAACAAAAAGCCAAAATAAATAATACTGCCGATAATATAAATGACCAACAACAGTGCCACCAAGGAAGCCAAAGAACCGTAAATGCGGTTATAGGCAATCATACGGTGGATCAAAATGAACGAGAGATAAAACAAGACAATCATCGCTGTCGTTGTAAACAAACCGCCGATTAAGCCAAAGGTTAAGCTACGCTTACGAAATGACAGCGAGCGATACATCAAGGTAAAAACCGGAACCATGATAACCACCGCCAACAGCGGTAATAGTGAAGCATCGACAATGTGATACAACACCGTTGCCAAAACGATCCCCGCAATCATCAATGCCACAAATACCATGTACATGGCAATGGATTGAATCCGGATGGAAAATTTAATAACATCTACTTCTTCATGATTCGCACTGATTAACAGAAATGAATTGATACTGCGGGAGGCCAACCAAAATGATACACATAAGGTCGTCATCGCCGGAAGGAATCCATAATCCTTGTTCATGAATTCCATAAAAATTTCTTCCACTAGCGTTTGAAGATCACCGGATAGATGCAGGCTTTGAAGTAAGTTGAGAACAACATTGACATCCATCAACTTGCCCCATTTAAACAACATCGCAAATATAATTAACGAAGGTGCCAAGGACAACAAAAGACTAAAGGACAGTGAGTAGACAAATAAATTGGATTCCACCGAAAAAAATTCCAGCATCATATCCTTCATTTTTCCCATAACAGCACCTTCTTCCTTTAAGCCAGTGAGTTAATATATTGTATCACGTTTGCCTGTTCTTGACTACACACAAATACCACATAGTTTCCGATTTTTCGAATGTGCGCATTTTGGATTAAGCCTTGTTGATACGGTAAACCTTCATTTTGCGTCAAGCGTTCATTCTGATATAAACCCAGCTGTTCCACAATCTGATCGCCTTGGCCTTCTGCGGCATGAAACACCGCAATCTCTTCTCCGGCTGCCTCGACAACACTGCGGCGAACCATCGCCGCTTCATATTGAGTTTCACTTATGCCGTAAATGACTTCAATTTGGGATGGGGAAAGAGGCTCTCCCAACACATTGATCTGCCATTCCTGATTCGCAATTTTCTCATCAAAAGTATCTGACAACATTTCCAGATTCAGTGAATCCTCTGTGATGGTTCCCATCGAAGGGGCACATCCCCAGCACAATAACATCAAGCATATCCAAGCTATTTTTTTCATCGTTTTCGCTCCTCTATAAAACATATGGATATGAGCGAAAAAAAATAAGCATTTCTGCTTATTTTTTTAATCATTTTGAGCCCAATCAGGAACTTCATTACCCCGTTGCACTAAAATCGCTTTCTGAAATTCCGTCTGATTAAGGAACTCCAAAATCTCATGTTTTTCTTCTTCGCTGCATCCGATCAACAATTTCACTTCGCAATCCTTTTTCAAAATATCGGCACTGATTACAATCGCTCCGACCTGATTGGTCTTCTGTGATCCCTTAAATACATCAATAGGTGCTTGATCAGTACCGGTGGTATCGCTCAAATAGCCGTAATCCACCGGATAGACAAGATTGGAATATTTATAATGTACCGTATTACGCGGACGATCAACAACCAGCTTCGATGAAAAAAACAGCGTGTCCAATTTCTGCCAAAAAAAAGCGTTATTTTCCAATGTTTTCAAATTGATTCCTCCTCCATCCATACATGATAACGGGTTATACACCTAATTCATTATATGCATCGCCATGATCGTGGTTCCCTCGCAGCAAGCGGGAAAACGAGCGATGAATCAATTCATGATGGATCTGTTTTCATTCGCTGCCACTCTATTATACTGTTTATGAAAGAAATTATCAATCTTTTTCTTGTTTTTTCATGAACTTTCAAGGTGTTCCAAGCTTCCATCGCAAAAAACAGAGAGTGAAAACACTCTCTGTCTTTGCTAGGAAACCTTTAATGCCCGCATCGAATTCATAACGGCCAACAATGTCACTCCGACATCCGCAAAGACCCCCATCCACATCGTGGAGTATCCAAAGGCTGCCAGAATGAGAACGACAGTTTTAATTCCCAATGCGAAGATGATATTCTGCCATAGAATGCGCTTGGTTTTTTTGGCGATTGCCAAAGCATTCGCTAAAGCTGCCGGATCGTCTTTCATCAATACAAGATCAGCTGCCTCAATAGCCGCATCCGATCCGATACCGCCCATCGCTACCCCGATATCCGCCCTTGCCAACACCGGTGCATCATTTAAGCCATCACCGACAAAGACAAGTTTACCGCCTTTTTTCTGTGAAAGTAGCGCTTCCACTTTTTCGACTTTATCCTGCGGCAACAGCTGTGCATAGACTTGATCAAGCCCCAATTCACGACCAACCGCCAGAGCCGCCTCATTGCGATCACCGCTGAGCATGATACATTGACGAACGCCCGCTTGCTTTAACGCCTTTATTGCGGCAGGGCTGGTTTTCTTTATCTGATCATGAATTACGATATAGCCAAGGTATACACCTTCTTGAGCAATGTGAACTACGGTACCTAATGCTCCGGGAAAGTCTGAGACGGTAATCCCCTGACTTTGCATGAATTTTTCATTTCCCAAATAACAACGATGTTGATCAATGTTGACCACAATACCATTGCCGGCTACTTCTTCAAAATTATCAATCCGATGAGAATCAATAGATTTACCATAGGCATTCACAATAGAAACCGCAATCGGATGATTGGAATACGCCTCCCCATGTGCCGCCAATTCTAATAATGCATCATGATCCTGATTTTGCGCATGGACCTCTTTTACGGTAAAACGTCCTTCGGTAAGAGTACCTGTTTTATCAAAAACAACGGTATCCACCTCACTCAAAGCTTCCAAATAATTACCGCCCTTGATCAAAATGCCCTTGCGGCTTGCTCCGCCGATTCCCGCAAATAATGCCAGTGGCACCGATACCACTAAAGCACACGGACAGGATACAACCAAAAATGTCAAAGCGCGATAGAGGAAGACTTCAAACGTCACATTACTTGTGACTAACGGCGCAATCAGTAAATATCCCAAAGCCAAGGCCACCACAGTCGGCGTATAAATGCGCGAAAACTTTGTGATAAACTTCTCGGTCGGAGCCTTTTTACTGCCGGCATTTTCCACCAATTCAAGGATTCGGGAAACCGTACTTTCACCAAAAGCTTTATCAACTCGAACTTGAATCAAACCGTTTAGATTGACACTTCCAGCCAGAATCGTATCACCGACACCAATTTCCACCGGCATGCTTTCTCCGGTTAATGCCGAGGTATCTGCGGTGCCGTTTCCTGCGATAATCGTACCATCCAGCGCCACACGCTCGCCTGGACGAATTTGCATGATATCACCGATCTGTACCTCTTCCGGTTTTACCTGTATTTCCCTTCCATCCGCAATGATCGTTGCGTTTTCCGCTTTAATATCCATTAAAGAGGCTATACTTTGACGCGAGCGGTTTACGGCGAAAGATTGACACAGTTCTCCGATTTCATAGAAAATCATGACTGCACAACCCTCGCCCCAATCACCGATCGCAAAAGCGCCGATGGCAGCCAAACTCATCAAAAAGTTTTCATCAAACCATTCTTTATGCAAGATATTGCGCAGTGCCGCCAAAATGACCGGTGTTCCCGACACCAGCAAAGCACCTAACAACAAATAGAAACCGTATGTTGCTTCATGAAACACCTCACCAAACACAAAGAGTGCCAATGCAATTCCTAATCGCCAAATCTCTTTCTGATTGCTGTTTTCTTGTGCTTCCGGCTGTACTCCATCCATGCTTACGATACGCACACCTTCTTCTGTTTGATCGGCGATCTGTTCCAAACGCTGACGTAATTTATCAATATCCTCACTGTGATACAGCTTCACAAACAACAGGGAAGAGGAGAAATTCAAAGCCGCATCCGCTACATTTTCATCTTTTAAAACGGCGGATTCCACTTTTTGCGCACAGTGGGCACAATCCAAATTCTTCACCTGAAACTTCACCGCATGATCAAGCGTACGCTCCGCTATCGACTCATGATCGTGGTCATGGTCGCATTGATCATGATCGCAATGCTCATGATTATGTGCTTTATGATGATGGGGATGCGCAACCACTTCAATACGTACTTCCGGCTCTAAGGCGTGAATTCGCTCCTGAATGGCATCCATCAACTGTGGCGAATCTTCCATTTCCACATATAGTTTTTTTGTCGCAAAATTAACATTCGCTTCACTTACTCCGGCAATCTTTCCGACATGATGTTCGATCTTCGCCGCACATTGCGGACAATCCAACTCATGCAGAATCAACTCTGCTTTTTTCATCTCAGATTTCACCTCTCCTTGCTAACGACTATTCCAGAATATGTGCCATTCCTGCATTATATATCATCTGAATATGTTCATCATCCAAAGAATAAAATACGTTTTTTCCTTCGCGGCGATATTTAATAATGCGATTCTGCCGCAGTACACTTAGCTGATGGGAAACTGCCGAATGGGTCATCTTCAAAATCGCCGCAATATCGCAGACACATAATTCCTCATGAAATAATAGAGATAATATTTTACAACGCGTTGCGTCCGCAAACATTTTAAACAAATTGGAAAGTTCCTGATATTGTTCCTGATTCTTCATATCCTTTTGAAGCCGATCGACAATTTGCGGATGAACTTCTACAATTTCACATTCTATTGATTCTTTCATCATCTTCACCTCATTTTTATATATGAACATCTGTTCATATGTTATTATATTCTTTTTTTGTATAAATGTAAATAGCCAAATATCACAAAAACAAAAAAAATCAGACAAACTGTTTGTAAAGTCTGATCCTTTCCTTATATTATATAATGCTCTTTTATCATCGCCTCTCTCATATCTTAAGATATGAAGTCATCCAATCATTTGAACTCATTAATAACTAGGCCTTTATAAACATCATCATAGTTTTTGAAAAATCATTTATCAAAAGCATAGCAGCTATCACATTAGACAGCAAGCCCAATAGATTATTAAAGTTTATTTCCGGAAAGAAATAAAAAATCATATTAAGAACAAAAAACAAGCTGAAAGCGAAAATCAAAATTTTCAGTATAGAATTGTATTCTCCTTGTGCCTTTCTTTCTTAGCCAGTAATTCCGTAATATTTTCTTCTGCCTTTTTGATAGTCTTGATAAAACCTTGATAACCTTTAAACCTTTTCCTTATATTATATAAGATTCTTTATGTACGATAAAATGTCATAATAGTTTTTACAATCGCATAAACTGCCGCTTCAAGTTTTTGATCTGCTTGAGCCAGCGCTTGTTGGAAAGTCATCGCTCGATCGGCAATACTGAAGATGCCGCTGAAACCCAAATCATATAATTCCTGATATCCCAAACCAAGCGCACCGCTGATGCACAGTACCGGTTTCTCATAGGATTTCGCAACATTTAAAATACCAACGGGAACCTTTCCGAACATCGTTTGACGATCACTTTGACCTTCTCCGGTGATAACAAAATCGCAATCACGAATCGCTTCATGAATATCACTGTAACGCAATAACAATTCAATACCGGGTATCATCTTTGCCCCTAACAAACCGATCAGTACGGAGCCGATACCACCGGCTGCCCCGCTGCCGGGAAAAGAATCAATATCCACTTTACGATAACGCTCAATCTGGTTGCGGTAATTGGTCATCCCATCATCAATTTGCTTAATCTGATTAGGGTAAAAACCTTTTTGTTTACCGAAAATATAGGTGGCGCCTTCTGCTCCCAATAAACGATTTTTTACATCGCACGCTGCAATCAATTCCACATCCGCAAACGATGGCAAGCGGTTAAAATCAATGTAGCGTATTCTTTCCAGATTGACTGCCTGAGGGGAGAGATAGCGATGATGGTAATCATAAAAGCGACATCCCAATGCCTGTAATAATCCCATTCCGCCATCGTTGGTCGCACTGCCTCCCAAGCCGATAATGATTTTTTTACATCCGTGCTGTAAGGCATCCAAAAGCACAGTGCCAACACCAAAACTGGAACCGAAAAGCGGTGTGCGTTTTTCCCGCGGATGCATATTTAATCCGATAATATTGGCAACCTCAATGACTGCGGCTCTTCCTCCTTCGATGATCGTGTAATAGGATGTGATTTTCCTGCCGTAAGCATCCGTGGTTGCCACCTTAACGATCTCTCCGCCGCATGTTTTTGCGAAGGCATCCACCGTCCCTTCCCCACCGTCTGCGATAACATATGGCTTGACCTCAATACTCGAATCCACGCGATGGATCGCTGCACGCATGTGTTCACTCACCGTCTGTGAACTCATACAGCCTTTAAATGAATCACAGGCAACTACAATTTTCATTTAATCACCTCTATGACTTTTCAAATATTCTTTTGTATATTTTACCACAACCCCTTGTAGGATTACCAGTGCAATTAAATTGGGGATACTCATGAGCCCGTTTAACGTATCAGCCAATTCCCAAACATAATGCAGATCCATCGTTGCGCCAATGATTAGCATGCCTAAAAAAATCACCTGATAAATTTTTAACATCCACTTCCATGTAAATAAATATCGGATGCATTCACGGGCATAATAATACCAGCCCAAAATGGAAGGAATCGCAAAAGCCACAATTGATCCGGCAAACAGCATACCGCCCAACGGACCAAAGCCCTGCTCAAAACAGGCTACCGCTAAAGTGATACCATCAAGATTTTGGGATAACAAACCGCTTGTCAGTAATACCAGTGCGGTTAAGGTACAGACGACAATCGTGTCAAAGAATACTTCAAAGATTCCCCAGAAACCCTGCTCCACTGCATTGACATGAGCGACTGCCGCATGGGATATCGGTGAGCTTCCCATACCTGCTTCATTGGAGAAGACACCACGTGATATTCCATAGTGCATTGCCTTGGAAATCGTAAACCCGCCGATTCCTCCCACACCTGCGGACAGTGAAAAAGCACCGTGCCAAACTTCCATAATAGCCGGCCATAAGTGATTTGCATGAATGAAAATCAGGTAAACACAAGCAATGATATAAACCAAAGAGATAATTGGTATCACGATTTCATTAAAACGCATGATCCGTCGGGCGCTGCCCAGAATGATCGCTCCCACCACAAAAGCAGTCACGATCCCGATGATCACAGCGGGTATCGGTAAATACGTACGCAAAGCCATTGTGATCGTATTCACCGGCGTAATGTTTCCGATACCAAACGAGGCGAACAAACACAGTAAGGCAAACACCACCCCGAGCCATCGCAGATGGCATCCGTACTCTAATGTGGTCATGGGACCGCCCAAATACGATCCATCCTTTTGCCGACGCCGATAGACAATCGCCAATACCACCTCACCGTATTTACTCATCATCCCGAAGAATGCGCTGATCCACATCCAAAATAAAGCTCCGGGACCTCCAATAGCTAAGGCCGTTGCCACACCGATCACACTC
>CAJUGR010000034.1 GCA_910586285.1 uncultured Erysipelotrichaceae bacterium | reverse complement strand
AACTGCATTCATCAAACATATTCAGTTCCGATCCCGTAGTATATTTGGCAATCGGCAATACCCCGGTCATAAAGGCAAGTTCCACATACGGTTGATCCTTTAATAACCCCTTTAAAAACTTTAAATAACTCTTTTTATCGGATTCGCTCATGAAGTCTTCATAAAATATCGAATCCCATTCATCCAGAAGAAAAATAAATTTCTTTTCTGTTTTTTTCACAATCTCCTGTATTGGCTCGTTTACTTGTCCTTCTGCATTAAATGCTTCTTTCATATCTGTTTTTAAGCAAAACTTTACCCAATCAAGATAATCATCAAAACAGTCACAACGATCCGGCATTCGACTGAAATCAATATAGATAACATGATGCTTGTTTAAATGTTTTTTAAAAGAATCACTATTTTCGATCTTTAATCCCTTGAATAAGTTTTGTGCATCATTCCCAACCGTATAATAAGCACCAAGCATACTCACATTAATCGTTTTACCAAAGCGACGCGGACGAGTAATACATACATATCTGCTTGTTGTATTCAAAAGTTCATTCATTTTTTCAATCAATAAGCTTTTGTCAACATAGATCTTACTGTTTACATTCATTTGATAATTCATCATCGGTGTATTCGTATCCAAATAATACATGGCACTCACCCGCCTTTTCCTAACTTTATTATATCCCAATTCGTTGTTTTCCTCAATCATTACTGAAACAAGTGGAGATGATTGTGAAGAAAACCGGTTGTTTCAAAATGTTGACATACTGAAAAGTGAATCAGGAAATGATCGGATGCTTTTTTGTTTTTCTGCTTGTTTTTTATAATACATGAAAATCGGGAAATGAGCATCTGCCCATACCGACTTATGATTCATGCATACCTTGGAAGGAATGTGGAGGGTGAAGCATGGATATCAAAGTCATGAAATTCGGCGGAACTTCACTGCGCAGTGAAGCGACGCGTAAATATGCATATCGGCATATTATGGAAGCCGCCGCTTCCCATAAAGTCATTGTGGTCGTATCGGCAATGGGTCGCTATGCGGATTCCTATGCGACCGATACGTTATTATCATTAGGCAGCGATCTGTTGAGTCGGGAAGAACGCGCACGATTGGTATCCATCGGCGAACAGCTGGCGGCGATCATCGTATGCAGTGAATTGTTGGAACTGGGACAGCGTGCCTTTTCTTTGAATTTTATTGACAGCGGCATCCGTACCGATAATCATTATGATTACGCGAAAGTGATAAAACTCGACAATAAAGAAATAAAAATGAAATTGCGTGAATATGATATTATTGTAGTCGGCGGATATATCGCAACCTCCTATGAACATAAAGTTACTACGTTGGGACGAGGTGGCAGTGATTACAGTGCCGTGCTGTTTGCGCATATGTTAGGACTAAAAGAAGTAGATATTTATACCGATGTCGATGGGGTTTATGACCATGATCCCAAATTAAATGAATGTGCGGTTCGTTATGATCGGCTGAACTACGATGAAATGTTGAATATGAAGAGTCGCGTCCTGCATGATCGCAGTGTATTGTTTGCCAAAAAACACGGAATTCGAATTCATTTAAAGGGGACGTTTTCCAATCATACAGGAACGGTAATAGAAGGGTGAAAGTATGAGGGAATATAAGGCAGGTATCGTACCGGCAACCACTCAGATGGGCAGGGAGCTGCTTGAATGGCTGGGGAAATGGCATTTTCCGGCAACGATAATGCTTTTTGATGAAGCAGTGGATCGGAAGACGATGAAGGAGCATCATGGCAAATTGTATGGTCATTATCCGCCAAACACTGCATTGTTTGAAACTTGTGATATTTTATTTGATTGTGACGAGGAACATCCGCTTTCCTTACCATCATCCGAAAAGATATATATCATTCATTTGCACAATCAAAAAAGCATCGGAAAGCTTGTGATTCCGTCTTTAAATATTGCGCAGCTTAATCCGACTGATCACAAAATACAGATTCCGTTTGCCGCTTTTATGTTATTTGCGGCTATTTATGGTGTCATCGAGAAATACCAACAGGTGAACCAAGCAATAATGACATCCCTACACAGTGTCGCGGAAATGGGAGATGCTGCCTGCATGGATCTTGCCAACCAGCTTCATGCTTATGAACAGGGAGAAAGCATAGAATCGAAATGGTTTCCGCTTCCTGATGTCCATCCGCATCTGCCGTTATTGTTTCAAGCATTGCCTCAAACCTCTTACTTTACACTGAACGGTGAAAGTCAGGAAGAACAGCTTTTTCATCGTTATGCGGCTTGTTTAGGCTATGATTTGGCTCTGAGTTTGACGTGTGTACGAACGGCTTCATTACGCGGGTTATCCATTAGTATGTCTTTTTTATGTGATGATGAAATACACTTAGATGAACTGGTGGATGCTTTCAGCAGTGATCCTTCCATGATTTGTTTTGATGACATTCAACATAATATGTATCCGATCTGTGCCGATGTAATCCATGATTATCGCATCTATATCGGACGAATGCGTAAAAGTGATTCACACACATTTACGGCATGGGCAGTTTGTGATGATTTAGCCATTCGCTGCAGCGCTGCGATTAAGTGCGCCTTTTATATTCTGCATAATTTTTTATAAACATGTTTATCGCAGATTACTATTGTAATACCTAATGATTTTGGCTATAATTAGGACAGAAACGGGAGGAATTTAGGAATGGCAAGTATCATCTTGATCAAGGATCAACTGGATGAAGAGCATAAGCATAACTTATCCGCTTTATTGAAAAGCGTGGGAATTGAACATGAGATCCCTTGTTCTCATAACGCTATCGTTATCAATGGCAGTAATGACGCTTTACGAGCGGCCAAAAGTTTGATTTCAGAGCAGGGAATTGAAATTTTGTAGGAGTTGAAAGCCGGCAGCACAAGCTGCTTTTTATGTGCATTTCTGTTTCTTTCAGATAAAAGAGCAGTAACATAAAAAGGATTGTAAGCCTGATGGACAAAGGAAAATTGAATTAGGTATTTACTGGAAAGTATTTAATAAAAAGCTTTGATGCGGTTACATTTGATCTTTTAGAATCATTTTGTCTTTTATTGTTTATGTGATTGGATGTGCAGAGGGAATGCGTATTGCGAAGCCGATAAAATTATGTATAATATATGTAATTCAACCGATGATTCATCATCAATGATGAAATATCGGCTGATGCCCAAGAGAGTATAGGAGTGGATTAGAATGCTTCAAGTCAAACAGATTTATAAAGAATATCGCACCGGTGATTTAATTCAGAAAGCACTTGATGGCGTGGATTTCAATCTACGGGATAATGAGTTTGTCGCTATTCTTGGCCCCAGCGGTTCCGGTAAGACGACATTGTTAAATATTATCGGCGGTTTGGATCGCTATGATCATGGTGATTTGATAATCAATGGTATTTCCACTAAAAAATATACGGATCGTGATTGGGATTCTTATCGCAATCATACGATCGGATTTGTGTTTCAAAGCTATAATCTGATACCCCATCAAACGCTGTTATCCAATGTGGAGTTGGCATTGACCATTTCCGGTATCTCTAAAAGTGAGCGACAGGAAAAAGCCAAACAGGCTTTGGATCAGGTGGGGTTGTTGGAACAGTGTCATAAAAAGCCGAGTCAGTTATCGGGCGGGCAGATGCAGCGAGTAGCAATTGCTCGGGCTTTGGTCAATGATCCGGATATTTTATTGGCGGATGAGCCAACCGGTGCTTTGGACAGTGACACAAGTATTCAGGTCATGGACTTACTGAAAGAAGTAGCCAAGGAGCGATTGGTGGTAATGGTCACTCATAATCCTGAATTGGCTGAAACGTATGCAACGCGAATCGTAAAGCTGCGCGATGGCAAAATCCAATCCGACTCCGATCCTTATACGATTGACGCAGAATCGCAAGCACCAGCAGAACATAAAAATATGGGGAAGTCCTCTATGTCATTTAACACGGCGTTATCATTGAGCTTCAATAATTTAAAGACGAAGAAAGGACGCACCCTGTTAACGTCCTTTGCCGGTTCCATCGGTATTATCGGCATCGCATTGATTTTATCGTTATCCAACGGTGTAAATACGTATATTAAAACGATTGAGGAGGATACCCTTTCGGAATATCCGCTTCAAATTCAAAGTTCGGGGATTGATATCACTTCTATGATGATGGGTATGGTCGATGATCAAAATGAACCGGCTCAGGATGAAGTTCAAGTGACGGAAATGGTAACGAAGATGTTTTCCAAGATCGGCTCGAACGATTTGACCTCTTTTAAACGCTTTTTGGACAGCGATGAAAGCGGTATGAAAACATATACCAATGCGATTGAGTATCAATATAATGTGTCCCCACAGATTTATCGCTTTGATCAAGACTCCTATCGGCAGGTACATCCCGATCGCTCGTTTCAATCACTGGGGTTGGGCTCCTCTAACAGTTCCAACAGCCTGATGTCAATGGCAATGAGTACGGATGTATTTTACCCGATGCCCGAGAATGCGGATCTTTATGAGGATCAGTATGATGTCAAAGCGGGGCACTGGCCAAAAAATGAACAGGAATGTGTATTGGTTTTGACTTCTCACGGAAGTATACCTGACCTTCTGCTTTATACACTGGGATTAAGAGATGCTGAAGAGTTGGATCGCATGGTGAAACAGTTTGCGTCCGAAGAAGCGGTGGTGACACCGGATGATATCGGTACATTTCATTATGACGAGATTTTGGGCAAATCGTTTAAAGTCGTTAATGCTTATGAGTATTATGAATATGATGAAACTTATCAGCTTTATCGTGATAAGAGCACTGATCGTGAATATATGAAAAAGATCATTGCGGATGGAATGGATTTAACCGTTGTGGGAATTGTGCAGCCTAAGGAAAATGCGACGGCAGCGATGTTGGGCATGGGATTAAATTACCCCGCGACACTCACAACGAAAACGATTGAGCAGGCTCAACAAAGTGAGATTGTCAAGGCGCAGTTGGCTTCACCTGATCGCAATGTGTTCAGCGGGAAATCGTTTGATGAGGATAAAGAAAGCAGTTCTCTGTTAGAAATGGATTCGCTGTTTTCCGTAGATGAAAAACGGATGCAGGAAGCATTTCAAATGGATCCAAGTCACTTACAGTTTGATCTAAATCAGCTCAATCAGGCTTTTCAAAACGTATCATTGCCGCCGGTAGATTTGGCGGATATGATGTCACATCTCAATGTAGAGATTTCTTCGGTTCAAGCCCAACAAATGATTGCCCATTTGGCGGCCGGGTTTCAGGATTATATCAGTGTGCATCCGGATGCAGATCCCAGCCGCTTCAGCGAGGATTTTGCGGCATATTTACAGACACCGGAGGCAATCGCACTGATCCAGGCGCAGTTACGTGATATGATTCAGGCAAATGGCAGTATCGAGGCCAGTCCGGAACAGTTGGAAGCCTTAGTCAGCAGTTTAATGTCAAACTATGAGCGTTATGCGGCTCAACATGGTTTGACTTCTCCCAATGATTGGACAAGTGCATTCCAAGATTATTTAAACAGTGAAACGGCGCGTGCTATCATTCTTCAAGACTTACAGGTATTTTTAAAGGTAAGCAATTTGGAAGCACAAATATCAGCGTATATGCAAAGCTATATGGGATCGCTCATGGGTCAAATCACTCAGGTAATGCAACAGGAATTGAATGCGAATATGGAACAGTTTGCGGCTTCCTTTGCCGGGGCGCTTCATGTCGATACCAATGCGTTAGGAGAAGCGTTTCAATTCAATATGAGCGAAAAAGAGTTGGCGGAGTTATTGACGGCGATGATGACCAAGGAAGTCACATCTTACGATAGTAATTTGAAAAAACTCGGTTATGCGGATTTTGAAACACCTTCAGGAATAGCGATTTATCCCAAGGATTTTGAAAGTAAAGGAAAGATTTTGGAGATCCTCGATCAGTATAATGAAACGATGAAAATTGAGGATGAGGAAAAAGTGATTACGTATACTGATTTTGTCGGTACGCTGATGTCATCCGTTACCGATATCGTCAATGTGATCGGTTATGTGCTGATTGCGTTTGTGGCCATTTCCTTAGTGGTTTCTTCGATTATGATCGGCGTTATCACCTATATCAGTGTTTTAGAGCGCAAGAAGGAAATCGGGATTTTAAGAGCTATCGGCGCTTCAAAACAGAACATCTCGCATGTGTTCAATGCGGAAACCTTTATCATCGGCTTGGGTGCCGGTTTAATGGGAATCGGAATAACGTTAATTCTGTTAATTCCGGGGAATCAGCTTATTCATGCTTTGGCCGATCAAACGGATATCAATGCGATATTGCCGATCGGCGGCGCAATCATTTTGATTCTGTTAAGTGTGGTATTGACCTTGATCGGAGGTATTATTCCGTCGCGCAAAGCAGCCAAAGAAGATCCGGTTGCCGCATTAAGGAACGAATAAAAAAACTTCTTTTCTCAATGGAGAGGGGAAGTTTTTTTTAACAAGAGAAAGCATTGTAAAAGAAGAGGAAGATCTTGTGAAATTGTGTGATTATTAGGAAAGACAAGATATTTGGTGAATAATATAATTGAGCAGAAGAAGAGACAAGAACGTCAGAGGGGATGCTTTTCAATCGGGAGGTTACAATGAAAAACTTATCGGCATTAAGTGATCAGGAAAAAGAACAGCTGCTGCGGTATTTGGGAAAAATCTATCGGAGGGGAATTCGGTATGTGAAAACGGGATGGCGTAATGTGACAGATCCCCATGATGAAGGGGCAGATATGGAAGTAGCCGCAAAAATTCGTCTGATATTGCGAACAATGGATCATGACGAAGCGCTGATTCTGTATCACGATTTTTTCGAGATTCAAGCGCGGGATTGGTGGCGCAAGGAATATAGTGTTCGTATGTATAAGAAATGTAAACAAGCAGCGATGAATCAGCTGTTGAATCAGCTTTATCAATGATAAGGCAATCGAAATTCTTTACGACATGCAGATGATCTGTTTCTCATTCAAAAAAATAACGGTGTTCATAGGTTTGATTCTTACATTTCAAAAGCAGATATGAGTAGATAATTTACTCAGTTGATCACATCATACTATGTCATTTTATCAGACTGGCAATTTCTTCCACGGATGATAAGAAAAAGACTGGTATTTTACGCGGGGAAATGTTATCATTAAGTGTAGAGAGATGATGATGTAAGCGCTACAAAAAAGCGGTAAATCATATTTTCATCTCAGATTCAACAAGGAGGATACGTGTTATGTTAAAAGGTATTGCGGCATCATCAGGCGTTGCGATTGCGAAGGTTTATAAACTGGAACAGCCAAAGGTGGAAATCGTGAAAAAGGAAGGGGATCCGGCAGTCGAAACGGCGAAATTCAATGAAGCGTTGGAAAAGACAAAGTCCGATATTGAACGCATCAAAGAGATTGCGTCAAAACGGTTAAGTGATGAAGAATTGGCTGTATTTGATGCTCACTTGATGATGGCATCGGATCCGGAACTGGCATCTCAGATTATTGCCATGATCGAAAATGACAAGGTCAATGCGGAATATGCGACCGATGCGGTGGCAACGCAGATGATCACGATTTTTGAATCGATGGATAATGACTATATGCGAGAGCGTGCAGCGGATGTCAAGGATGTGACGTTCCGTTTGAAATGTAACTTATTGGGATTAATGATTCCTGATTTGGGCTTAATTAATGAAGATTCCGTTGTCGTTGCTTATGACTTGACTCCAAGTGATACGGCACAGTTGAATACGTATGCGAAGGGTTTTGCGACAGCGATCGGCGGCAGAACCTCTCACTCAGCCATCATGGCGCGTTCATTGGAGATTCCGGCAGTAGTCGGATGCAGCGGCATCTTAGAGGCTGCCAATCATGGTGACAACATCATTTTGGATGCTTTGGAAGGAAATGTGATTTTAAATCCGGATGAGGCAACCATCAAAGAATATGAGGCCAAAGCCAAAGCAGTAGCAGAAGAAAAAGAGGCACTGAAGGTATTGAAAACGGCAAAATCCATTTCTACCGATGGTCATCAGGTGGAATTGGCTGGAAATATCGGCGGTGTGAAAGATGTGGAAGGTGTATTGAATTTCGGCGGTGAAGGTGTTGGCTTGTTCAGAACCGAATTCCTCTATATGAATTCTGATCATTTCCCGACAGAAGACGAACAATTCGAGGCATATAAAGAAGTATTGACGGCAATGGGCGGACGCAAAGTGGTAGTTCGTACCTTGGATATCGGCGGCGATAAGAAACTGTCTTATTTCCAATTCCCGGAAGAAATGAATCCATTCTTGGGTTATCGTGCCATTCGTTTGTGCTTGGATCGCACGGATATTTTCCGCACTCAGCTGCGCGCATTGATTCGTGCATCGGTATATGGTCGTTTGTGCATTATGTTCCCGATGATCGCAACAGTAAAAGAATTCCGCGATGCCAAAGCAATCTTCAATGAAGAAAAAGAAAAATTGGTTGCGGAAGGTGTGAAGGTTTCTGATACGATTGAAGTCGGAATGATGGTAGAAATTCCGGCGGCAGCGGTGAATGCGGATAATTTTGCGAAGGAAGCTGATTTCTTCTCCATTGGAACGAATGACTTGATTCAGTATACGATGGCGGCCGATCGTATGAGTGAGCATGTATCCTATTTGTATCAGCCATACAATCCATCAATTCTGCGGCTGGTAAAGGCAACGATCGAAGGCGCACACAAAGAAGGCAAATGGGCCGGAATGTGCGGCGAAATGGCCGGCGAACCTTATGCAGTACCGCTGTTATTGGGACTGGGATTGGATGAATTCTCCATGAGTGCCACTTCTATCTTAAAAGCACGTAAAATGGTCACAAGCTTAAGCAAGGCTGATTGTGAGAAATTGGCTCAAGAGGCAGTACAGTTGGCTACGGCAGAAGAAGTATTGGAACTGGTTAAGAGCCGTGTAGCTTAATAATAAATAAGAAATGGATCGGGATTTCCGCTTCATTTCTTTTTTTACACAATTACTTCATCCTATATCTCAAAATCATATTCCGCTTATGTTATAATCATAATAGAGGATAGCGAAAGGAATGAACAAGATGAAGCGTGCGCTGATCAACGGAATCATTTTAGATGGAAACAAGAATATGAAACCGCTCAAGGGAAAGGCGATTGTGATTGAGGATACAAACATTGTCGATATCATTGAGCAATCCACTTTGCCTGCCGACTTGGAAGTTGTTGATTTACAGGGGCAGTATATCATGCCGGGATTGATCAATCTTCATGTGCATTTACCGGCCGGCGGAAAGCCGAAGAAAAAAGCATCCGATCCCAAAAAGCTGGTGAAATTGATGACGAGCAATCGTTTATTGCGTTCAATTATGATCCGGCTATGCGAAGGTTATGCAAAGACGGAACTAATGAGTGGAGTAACGACCATTCGCACCGTTGGCGGGGTGGAGAATGTCGACAGTGACATCCGCGATCGAATTGCCAAAGGCAAGATCATCGGCCCGCGCATTTTGGCTTCCAACATGGCGATATCTGTATCGGGAGGTCATATGGCCGGTTCTTTGGCTTATATCGCACGCAGTGCAAAAGAAGCACGAAGCCTTGTAAAACGAATCGCAAAGGATCATCCGAATCTGTTAAAATTAATGATCACCGGCGGTGTATTGGATGCCAAAAAAAGAGGAGAGCCGGGAGAATTAAAAATGCCGGCGGAAATGGTGAAGGCAGCCTGTGAGGAAGCACATGCCTTAGGTTTGAAAGTCGCGGCGCATACGGAAAGCAGTGAGGGCGTGGAAGTGGCGCTT
Organism: uncultured Erysipelotrichaceae bacterium; assembly: GCA_910586285.1. Taxonomy (GTDB): domain Bacteria; phylum Bacillota_I; class Bacilli_A; order Erysipelotrichales; family Erysipelotrichaceae; genus C-19. The sequence continues at coordinate 5,360 of CAJUGR010000034.1, read as the reverse complement.
CGCAACGGTGTGGATACCATTGAACACGGTGCCCATCCGACAGCGGAAATAATGAATTTATTTCAACAGCGCCATGCAAGCCTTGTGGCTACGTTATCGCCCGCTTTACCCTATGCGTTATTTGATCGTGCAATCTCTCATGCGAGTGAACTGGAACAGTATAACGGTAAAGTCGTATTCGAAGGTATTATCAAATGTGTAAAGGCGTGTCTGGAAAGCGGCATTCCGGTCGGATTGGGTACCGATACCGGGTGTCCTTACGTTACGCATTACAACATGTGGCGTGAATTACTTTACTTCTGTGAATACTGTGGCGTATCCGCACAGTTTGCTTTGTATACCGCAACCAAACAAAATGCTGAAATTGCGGGAATCGCTGATCAATGCGGAACGATTGAAGCAGGAAAATGTGCGGATATGATTGTTACCCGTAATAATCCTTTGGCGGATTTACAAACGCTGCGCCACGTATCTATGGTCATCGCAAACGGTAAGATCATCAAAAATCCCAAAGTGAAGAAAATGCCGCAGGTGGAAAAGGAACTGGATCATTTCTTACCCCATTCCATACATTCATAACATTGCTTGTCACTGGCAATGTTTTTTTTCGTCAGGAAAGCACTTGTATAAATGAATGATGAAATGTGTATTTTCCTCTTTACTTTTTCATAATCTATATAGTAAAATAGAAACATCGGGATGTAGCACAGCTTGGTAGTGCACTAGCATGGGGTGCTAGGGGTCGCAGGTTCAAATCCTGTCATCCCGACCAGACAGATTAGATAAAGGCTGTCATCGACTGCATAGCAGGAAATGTTCTTCATGAAAGGGGCTTTGATGATAGTCTTTTTATTGATGAAATTTGTTATACTGAAGTACAATAAAAGCATACAAGATGCCGTCAAACAAATTAAGAAAAGAAGTATATGATAATGTAAGTGATTCCTATAAAATAGTACACAGGATTTAATTACAATGTTAAGAGCATACTTGTAATAAAATAAATCAATAAATATGACAGCGTAAAAGTGACTGTCATACGATACCTTTTTGACTGGTGAAAGAAGCAAAGAAAAGCGTGTTCATGTTTATTTATGAAAGTTGTCCTTTAGGAAAAAGAAGATCGCTGCCGTTTTTGATCATTTCTTTGGTATAATAAATACAGTAAAGCCAATTAAGAACGGAGTATCCTATGAAATTTGCGAACTATTTAACTGAGGAATCTTTATTAAAAGCACTGGATAAGATGCAGTGGCATGATTTAACGCCGGTACAGGAACAGGTCATCCCACGCTGGATGAAGCCAATGAACATTGTGGTACAGGCTAAAACCGGCAGCGGGAAAACGGGTGCGTATTTGTTGCCGGTCTTGGAGCGGATCAATTGGGAGGAAAATGCACCGCAGTGCTTGATTCTGGTGCCGACCCGTGAGCTGGCCAAACAGGTCAAAGCGGATGTGGAAGGATTGGGAAAATATAAACGAATCAAATGCGTTGCTTTGATCGGGAAAGAACCGATGGCTTTTCAGATTCAGGACATGAAACAAAAATGTCATGTGGCAGTGGGGACTCCCGGGCGTATTTTAGAACATCTGCACCTAGGTAATATAGCGCTTCATGCGCTCCGTGACGTCATATTGGATGAAGCGGATGAGATGTGCCGAATGGGCTTTTTTGATACGGTTACGACGATTTTAAGTCAGTTACCAAAACCAAATCACACTTGTCTGTGTTCCGCAACATTGAGTGAAGATGTGGAACGATTATGTCAACAGTATGCTTCACCCTATGAGAAAGTCATTGTGGATCAAGATTTATGGAAAGGTCAAATTCAAAGTAAAGCCTATTTGATTCAAGAAGCAGAAAAACCTGATTTTTTATGGAGACTGCTTTTACATGAGGCCGATGCCGCAACAATCATCTTTTGTAATACCCGAAATACCTGTGAACAGCTTTATCGTTATTTACAGGTTCGGATTGAAGCGTTATCGTTGCTTCACGGTGCGCTGGATCAACAAGCGCGGGAACAGGAATTGGATCGCTTTCGTTACGGCAAGACGCAAGTGCTGATTGCGAGTGATATTGCGGCGCGGGGATTGGATTTGCCCCAGGTGAAAACCATTATTAACTATGATTTACCAAACGAAAACGAGCGTTTTATTCATCGTGCCGGCAGAAGTGCCCGTTACCTACATGAAGGGCGGGTTATTTCGCTCATAGCCCCGGCAGAAAAACAGCGCAAAGCGGAACTGGAGGCGTATTGTCAATGTGCAATGGCAGTGGCAGATCCTGATGTGATTCGCTCCCAGATTGATAATGAATATACCCGTTGTCAACTGTATGGTAAACGTAAGGAACAGGCAGGAAAGACGGCCGCCTTTCGTGATGATACGCTGCGCTTGTATATTCATGGAGGCAAAAACAAAAAAATCCGAGCCAAGGATATTGTTGGGGCTCTGTGCCAAATTGATGGGGTCAGCTTTGATGATATCGGTGTGATTCAGATTCAGGATTGGGGCAGCTATGTGGAAATCTATCATGATAAAGGCCATGAAGTGGTGGAAAAGCTAAACCAAGTAACAATAAAAAATTATCATTTGAAAGTGGAGATCAGTAAAAAACAATAAAAACTAAGGAGAAAAAACATGAATGAATTGAAATTGCTGGATGCAGTAAAGGAAATTGCGTATAATGCCGGAGAATTTATGCGAGAGGGAATGATTCACACCGTGAAATCCAAAAGCGATGCTTCCAACATCGTAACGGATATGGATGTAAAAACACAAGATTTTGTGATAAGAGAATTGATGCCGTTAATTCCGGATGCGAAATTCTTTGCGGAAGAAAAGGAAAATCAAGAACTGGATGCATCCTATACCTGGATTATTGATCCGATTGACGGTACTACCAATTATGCGTATGATTATCGCCATTCCTGTGTATCTATCGCTTTGGCAAAGGATCGTAAGCCGATCTTGGGCGTATGTGCAGATCCGTATTTACATGAAGTGTTCTTCGCACTAAAGGGACATGGAGCCTATTGTAATGATCGGACTATTCATGTGAGCGATTATGATCTGACACATTCGCTGATCATGTGCGGCACATCCCCTTATCATAAGCAATATGCAGATGTGACTTTTACGAAGATGAAGGAGTTGTTTTTAACCGGTCGTGATATTCGCCGCAGCGGCAGTGCTGTTTTGGATTTGTGTTATCTGGCTTGCGGTCGTGTGGATGCCTTTTATGAAGCGCATATCTCATTTTGGGACTATGCGGCTGCCAGTTTCATACTGATGGAATCCGGAGGTATCTTCCATCCGTTTGATGGACAATGGGGTGATCTTGAGCCAATCGGCATCGCTGCCGGCAATCCCCAAAATATCAACGAATTATTGGATATCGTATTACGCTAAATAGGTTTATGCCGTAAGCGCTTTCAGAAAATGAAAAAGTTTACGGTTTTTTATTGCGCCAATGACCGTAAAGTTGTAAAATGGAATTAACAGGAAGCGTTTTCGCATGTTTAGAATCATTTCACATATAATGAAATAAGACTTAGCTGCGTGAATTATCGGATGATAGTACAAACAAGCGTCTTATGCCATCGTTTTAGTGGGAATGAATAAATGAGGGAGTCAAAAGAGGAGGAGATCATATGGCGATTTATGATATCTTGTGTGCCGTCAAGGATTATCGCGATCAAGAGGGAATTTGTGAGTTTAACGGGTATCTGGAAGATTATCTGACAATCATTGAAAAGGATGAAACCAAACAGGAGAGCGCTGAATTATTACAGCGTCTGTTCCATTTGGATGAGGACTTGCGGATATGTGTGCAGTTGGCTTTGAATATCAACAAAGATGCGATTGCCAATCAGATTATTCGATATAAGGATTCATTTAAGCTTCCTCATGGTACCATTAAGTGCCCGATGATCGTATACGGGAATTTCGATGGTATGCAGCGAGCAGCGATGATAACCATCGGTAAGAAAGAGGAATATGTGCTGGCAAAAGCACTTTATTATGTCATGAGCGAACCGGAAAATGAATATGAGGGCTGCCGCAACGAAATCATCGCCTGCAGTATGGATCATGATCAAAGCGATACGGCATTTTCTGCAATCGAGCGCTTTTTCTTCCGCCATGAAAAGGCCGGGATGATTCAACGGCAGTTGGATGCGCAAATGTTCTTGAATTATGAAGAAATGTATGAGACAGCGCAAAAGATGGCCTCTTATCAACTGGTGAATCTCAAGGAATTGTTGCAAGAGAGCGAAGATAAAGAAATGATGATTAATCAGATGATTGCGGTTTGGTTTTTGTTGAAGAAATTTTCTTATGTTCAATACATGATGGATAAAAATAATTTGCACGATCATCATAACGGGAATGTGAAAAAGCAGCGCCAGCGGGCAAAGGAACACTGCGATGCGATCGGATTTGTATCTTACAGTGAATTGTGGCGCTTGGTAAAGGAATTAAAGTCTTAGTAAAGCTATGACATTTAGGTAATCTGAAATTAGGCGGGGTATGTAAAACATGGGGTAAAAGACACCCCCAAGATCTGTAAAACAAGGAGTGTATAAACTGCACTTCTTTTCAGATTGATAACAGCTTAACTTGTTTCAGTAATGATTGAGGAAATGGGTAAATTGGGATATAATAAAGTTAGGAAAAAGGCGGGTGAGTGCCATGTATTATTTGGATACGAATACACCGATGATGAATTATCAAATGAATGTAAACAGTAAGATCTATGTTGACAAAAGCTTATTGATTGAAAAAATGAATGAACTTTTGAATACAACAAGCAGATATGTATGTATTACTCGTCCGCGTCGCTTTGGTAAAACGATTAATGTGAGTATGCTTGGTGCTTATTATACGGTTGGGAATGATGCACAAAACTTATTCAAGGGATTAAAGATCGAAAATAGTGATTCTTTTAAAAAACATTTAAACAAGCATCATGTTATCTATATTGATTTCAGTCGAATGCCGGATCGTTGTGACTGTTTTGATGATTATCTTGATTGGGTAAAGTTTTGCTTGAAAACAGATATGAAAGAAGCATTTAATGCAGAAGGGCAAGTAAACGAGCCAATACAGGAGATTGTGAAAAAAACAGAAATGAAATTTATTTTTCTTTTGGATGAATGGGATTCCATCTTTTATAAGAAATTTATGACAGAGGATGATAAACAAGCATATCTTGAGTTCTTAAAAGGTTTATTAAAAGATCAGCCGTATGTGGAACTTGCCTTTATGACCGGGGTATTGCCGATTGCGAAGTATTCAGCAGGATCGGAACTGAATATGTTTGATGAATGCAGTTTCCTGAATGATCATGAGTATG
>CAJUGR010000033.1 GCA_910586285.1 uncultured Erysipelotrichaceae bacterium | reverse complement strand
ATTCTACTTATTTTTATGTGCTTTTTGAAGTGGAATTTAACTTTTCACTTCAGGTTGATTTTTTTCACCTATAACCATCGCGATTTTACTGATACCATTCTCGTCAGTCCACTTTAAGTCCATCTTTCCTCCCTATTATGGCTTAAAAGAAAAAGATTATAAGGTGAAAGCCAATAAATATTCCTGTACGCTTTCCGTAAGCAGGATTGCCAGCTGTTGTTGATACGCGTCTTGGGTCAGCGCTTCTCGATCACCAGCATTGGATAAAAAGCCACACTCTACCAATACACCGGGACGTTCACTTTCATTTAATATAAAATAGTCTCCCGTTTTACTTTGTTTTTCCGTTTGCGTCAAGGCGTTTAAACGTGTTTGAATAATCTGCGCTAATTGCTTACTGGACTCATCATCTTTACGATAAAAAACCTGCCCGCCGTGAATTCCCACATTGGGATACGTATTTAAATGAATACTGATAAACAAGTCGCTTGGTTCCTCGTTGATCATCGCAACACGCTTCTTCATATCTTCACGCTTGCGATTCATTGCCCCCTCACTGGCCAAATCATAACTGCCATCGCGAGTCATTGTCACTGTGGCTCCGGCCTTTTCTAATTCCGTGCGCAACTTCAGCGCAATCGCCAAATTAACATCCTGTTCTTTTACAATGCCGCTGCTGGCCCCATCATCTTTTCCACCGTGACCGGGATCAACCACAACTGTCACTCCCGATAGCGGTTGCGCGTCACGATTTGTCTCTGCTTGTACTTTCCAAACTGCTGCCAGAACACATGCACATAATAACGCAATGATCCATCGCCGATTTTTTTTCATAACATCACCCATGCTAATATATATGAATTAAAGCATCGTTTTACGACAAAAAAACCGGCGCACCGGTTTGTTATAATTCTTCTTCCAGACAATCCAACAATTCCAAAATACGGTTGAGATCCTGTGTACCGTGATAAGCGATCGTTATCTGTTTCGCATCCACCTTGACTCTGGTTTGGAATTTAGACTGTAAGCGATGTTCAATCGGGTCCAAGGCAGGATCACGCGGCTGCGCCGCGTTTTTTTCCTTCGGCTCGTTCATATTTTTAACCATGGTTTCTACCGCACGCACCGAAAGATGCAGCTGAATTGCTTTTTGTGCAACCTCTTCCATTAACGCCTGATCCTTTAATCCTAATAAGGCTCGCACATGCCCCATGCTTAACTGCTGAGTCACCACATAATTTTGCACGCTTAGCGGCAGCTTTAACAGTCTTAACAGATTGGTGACATGCTCACGAGATTTCCCGACCCGATGCGCCAGTTCTTCCTGCGTATAACCGAGTTTTTGAATCAGCTTCTCATATCCCTGCGCTTCTTCAATTGCATTTAAATTCTCCCGCTGAATGTTTTCCAATAAAGCAATTTCCATCATCTGTTGATCATCAAATTCCATGATCATCGCCGGAATGGTCGACTTACCGGCTAATTTTGCGGCTCGTAACCGGCGTTCACCGGTAATCAGTTCATATCCCTGTATCGCCTTCTTTACAAGAATCGGGGTAAACACACCGTGAATTGCGATCGAATCGGCCAATTCACGAATCTTTTCATCGTCAAACTGACGCCGTGGCTGATAGGGATTCGGTTTGACTTCCGCCACGGGGATTTCCGATTTCGGCGCATGAAACTCTTCACTGGCGCCTTGTTGGATATCCTCTAAAACATCATCGATACGATCACCGAAAATGGCGCTCAGCCCTTTTCCCAATGCATTGTTTTCCTTCTTTGCCATCTGCGCCCTCCTATCTTCTGCGATTATTTTTTACCACTTCATTGGCTAAGCCGGCATAGGCTTTTGCGCCTTCGCAACGGACATCATATTCGAAAATGCTCAATCCGCGCGACGGCGCTTCGCTCAATTTAATATTACGTGGTATGTAGCTACGATAAACCTTATCTTTAAAATGCGTGCGCACTTCCTGCTGAACCTCAACGCTCAGCTTGGTGCGGGCATCAAACATCGTTAATACCACACCTTCAATCACCAGTGAATGATTAAATAACTGTTGAACCAGACGAATCGTTAATAACAGCTGGGTCACCCCCTCCAACGCATAATACTCGCACTGTACCGGTATCATCACCGAATCGGCAGCCGTTAACGCGTTGGTATTTAGCAAACCCAAAGACGGCGGACAGTCGATGATGATAAAATCATACTGATTACGCACCGCATCCAACTTGTACTTTAACAACTCCTCTTTTCCGACTTCAAACTTAATCATCTGTAAATCGGCACCGGCTAAATTGATGCTGGAAGGCACAATATCAATCGGAGGCGCTGATAATTTCATTCTAACATCCTCAACGCGATAATCTTCCATGATAAGATTATAAACCGATAATTTATTGCCGTTTACACTGGCCCCGACACCTTGGGTCGCATTGCCTTGCGGATCGAAATCCACAAGCAGGACTTTATTCCCGAGATAACCCAGACCGGCCGCCAGGTTGATCGCCGTTGTCGTTTTTCCAACGCCGCCTTTTTGGTTCGACACCGCTATGATTTTTCCCATGATTCTACATCCTTGCCTTCCTATTTCTTAAAGCGAATCGTCACTTTGACATCATCTTCGCTTTCTTCTTCCCGCCAATCCAGCTCCACCCCCGCGCGCTCCACCATTTTCACCGCCTGATGAATGGTGTTCAGCGCAATCTTCATATTGCGGGTGACTCCCTTCAGCATCACCCGTTTTTTTGGTTCATCTTCCTTTATCTTATCGGATTTAATCATCTTTTCCGTTTGGGAAACCGATAAGCCTTTCTTTAATATTTTATCCAAATAATCTTCTTGCTTATCCTCATCTGCACCTAATAACGCACGAGCATGACGCTCTGAAATCAATTTTGCGTTCACCGCATTTTGAATGTTTTCATCCAAATTTAACAATCGAATTTTATTCGCAATAGAGGATTGGGACTTACCGATTTTTAACGCCAACTGTGATTGATTCAAATTGGCATATTTCATAATATCGATATAAGCCTTCGCTTCTTCAATCGCACTGAGATTTTCCCGCTGAATGTTTTCCACTAATGCCATTTCTGCCATCTGTAACTCATTGGCGTCCATAATGACAACCGGTACATCAATCATGCCGTTCAGCTTCATCGCCCGATAACGGCGTTCCCCGGCCACGATCTGATAACCGTCTTCACATTCTCTTACCGTAATGGGCTGAATCAGTCCGTTTTCCCGAATTGACTGCGCCAATTCCATCAGTGCCTCGTCATTGAATTCCAATCGCGGCTGATAGGGATTGGGTTGAATCTCCTCGATCGAAACGATTTTACTTTCTCGCATACGTATCCTCCTCTATAACGGATGTTTCTTAATTTGGGCAAAAGGTCGCGGATAATGCTTCGGTGTGCTTTTGACCTTTCCATATACCAAATTGATGCGCTTGGAACCATCGCTTAATTCCCGTTCATACGCATTCAAAAATTTTGCGCCGAGCATTTGTACGGCGTGTTCCGCCTGCTCTTGTTCGCTGTGTGCATTTGCCCCCTTCATCGCAATCCATTTCCCCTGTTTGCGTATCAAAGGAATGCACAATTCACAAAGCATCGGCAGATTGGCCACCGCCCGCGCCAATACAAAATCAAAAGTCTCCCGATGTGTTTTCGCATAGTCCTCCGCTCGTTCATTGACAAGTTCGACATGAATCCCCAACGCTTCACACAAGCTGTTTAAAAAAGTAATTCGTTTTCCCAACGGCTCCACGATTACCACCTCTAAGGATGGAATGGCAATCTTTAAGGGAATGGCGGGAAAACCGGCTCCTGATCCCACATCGCAGATTCTGCCGGAAAGCGGCACATCCCAAGCGGGCAACAGTGAATCTAAAAAATGCTTTTCATAAATAGCGTCCAAATCGGTGATGGCCGTTAAATTCATGCGTTGATTCCATTCGATCAGCATTTCGGCGTAACAAGCGAATTGTTCCGCTTGCAAGGTGTCAATAAGCATTCCGTTTGCCTCACATAATTTTGCAAAATCCCCACGCTGAAACATTGCCATGAAACGCCTCCGTTTTCCTTATATTACCATCACAATGAACATCGCCAAACGCATGAATCATCGCTGTTGCATGCACTGACGTTACAGTATACTATTATAACGGATTTAGCGGGAAATGAAAAGGAATAAACGGGAAATCATGTTGATCATACGTAAAAAAATGAACCTGATTTCCTAAGCAACAGCATTTCCCCGTACCTTTCATTGGCTTCGCCGCATCCGATACTAACACTAAGAGATCGTTACGAAATCATCTTGGTTGATCCCGTGTATCTCAGTATCGTGAGCCATTGGCTTTATATAGCGCTGAAACCAATCACTGACCGCATTGCGGCGGGCTCGCGCAATCGGCAAACAAAGCTCATGATCCAAAATCACCTCATCATTGTTTACAGATGTAACATGAGCAGCATTGATGATATAGCCGGAATGAATTCGTAAAAAATCGAAGCGCGCAAAGGTTGTTTCCGCCTGTGTCATCGTTTGACGTTCTTTGAATATCCCGCGATTAGTGTGAAAAATCAGATTTTTATCCTGTTTTTCAATATAAACAATATCCTGCATCCGCAAGGCAACTCGAACATTTTGATAAGAAAAAACATATTCCTTATGCGCCTGTAACAACATCTGCAAGATCACTTCCAACCGCTTCATTTCTTCTTTGATATGTCCGCGATTTAAATACAAAATGTGTTTATCATCTCGCTTGATGATATGATTATGATTCCCTTCATTCATACAAAAAATTACGATACGGGCAGGATGATGATCGATAAAAGAAGCGAAAACACGCGGTGTATGAAACAGTTCATTCATAAAAAGAATATCAAACGGCTGCTTAACATCCGCTTTCGCAAATGCGGAAATCCTAGTAAAATGCGCAAAGGTCCATTCCCATTCATTCAGACTTTTTGCGATGGCAAAGATTAAATCTTTAGCACATGGTTCTGTTTCTAAAACCGCCAGTCTTAACATTGCCGCCCCTCCGTTTCCGCACCACTTAAAAGTTATGGATAATTCCTATACATTATAAGCTTTTTTTAAGGAAATTGGAAACCTTTCATGACAGACACAGCATACTACTATTTCCCGTTGAAGCTTAAAAACTCTTTGTTGAATGAATATGTCATCTTAATTATTTATTCTTTAAACCATTTTTTATTTTGTTTCAGCATCAATGTAATAGCTTACATTTTGTCATTATCCATATGGTCAATTTATGTTATGATCATTATACAGTTATATTTCTGTGGTATGGGGACGTGTATAAACTATTGATAAACAAGATGTCTGTTCGATGAACAGACATAACGTTATTCCGATATTATCATATCAATATATCAATATCTAATGCAGGAGGTGAAAAAGCAGCCGGTTAAGGGGACTTTTTGTATGTTTAACGCCAATGATTGATTTCCTTTACGAAATGGCACGCTGTCGCATGACCGCTTTTCACCTCAATGAGTTCAGGGCGTTCTTGTCGACACTTCGCTTGTGCATAGCGACATCTTCCCGCAAACGGACAGCCCTTGGGGACATTGATCGGGCTGGGCACATCGCCTTCCAATATGACTCGTTGTTTCTGTTGTTCCAAATCGGGATCTGCTATGGGAACAGCCGATAATAATGCTTGTGAATAAGGATGCAGCGCATGGTTGTAAACCTCATCACTGTCACCGATTTCCATCAAATTCCCCAAATACATCACCGCAATGCGATCGGAAATATAATGAACAATATCCAAATCATGAGCAATAAATAAGCAGGTCAAGTTCAGTTTTTTCTGTAAGTCAATTAATAGATTGATGATCTGTGATTGAATGGATACATCCAAGGCGGATATCGGCTCATCGCATACAAGGAATTCTGGTTCCATCGCTAAGGCACGGGCAATGGTGATACGCTGGCGTTGTCCACCGGAGAACTCATGCGGGAAATGATCGGCATATTCCTTATTTAAGCCTACCGTCTCCAACAATTCCGCTACGCGCTCCTTACGCTTCCTCGCATTGTACATTTTGTGAATTTCCATGCCCTCGCCAATGCTGTCACCGATCGTCATCCGCGGGTTCAAAGAAGCGTAGGGGTCTTGAAAAATCATCTGAGCGATTTTAGCATAACGAAAGCGATCCTTACCATTCTTGATATCCAGTTTTTTACCTTTTATATAGATTTCCCCGGCGCTGGGACGATAGACGCCCATGACCACACGTCCCAATGTGGATTTTCCACACCCCGATTCACCGACCAGTCCCAGTGTTTCACCTTTTGTGATATCAAAGCTGATTTGATTGACCGCTTTTAAAATACTACCATTGACATTAAAGTCCTTCGATACTTTGCATAACGAGAGAAAACTTTCATGCCTCATTTTCACTGTCCTCCTTATGAACCTTCGGACAATCCTTATGATGCAGCCAACAAGCGGACTCATGTCCCGATGTTATCGTGAAAATCGGAGGCTGCTTTCGATGACATATTTTCATACCATGTACACAACGATCAGCGAATGCACACCCTTGCGGCGGCGCAATCAAATCGGGCGGCGTTCCGGGAATGGAAATTAATCGTTGTGATTTTTTCGTATTGCGCTTGGGCAAGCTGTTTAACAATGCGACTGTATAAGGATGCGCAGGACTATTAAAGATTTCCCGGGATGTTCCTGTTTCTACGATCTTGCCCGCATACATCACCGCAATGCGATCGGCCAATTTGGCAACGACACCCAAATCATGGGTAATCAAAATAATCGCCGTATTCATTTCTTTGCGAATTTCTGCCAACAGATCAATAATCTGGGCTTGAATGGTCACATCCAACGCGGTGGTCGGTTCATCCGCAATTAACAGCTTCGGATGACAGGACAGGGCCATAGCGATCATCACACGCTGACGCATCCCGCCGGAGAATTCATGAGGATATTGCTTGAATCGTTCTTCGGCATTGGGAATCTGAACCTTTTTCAACATTGCGACTGCCTGTTCTTGTGCCGTTTTTTTATCCACTTCCTGATGACGGACAATCGCTTCGACAATCTGTTTGCCTATTGACATCGTTGGATTTAACGAAGTCATCGGGTCCTGGAAGATCATCGAAACTTCCTTACCGCGAATATTCATCATCTCTGCTTCATTCGCCGCAATAATATCGGTACCGTTTACAGTTAATTTCCCGGATTTGATGCGGGCAGGCGGCATCGGATTCAGCTTCATAATCGTCTGTGCCGTTACACTTTTACCACATCCCGATTCACCGACAACAGCCAATACCTCGCCTTCCTCTACATGATAAGATACCCCGCGTACCGCTTGGACTTCGCCGGCATATGTATCGAAAGAAACATATAGTTTTTCAATATTTAATACCTTGGTCATATCCTACCTCCGTAATTTAGGATCAAAGGCATCACGCAGCTTATCACCTAACAGATTAAAACTCAACATTGTAATACTGATAAAGAACGCCGGTAATAACAGTTGAAATGCATACCGTTGAAAATTGACGATGCCGTCGTTTGCCAGTGTTCCCCATGACGCCATCGGTATCGGTACACCCAGTCCGATAAAGGACAAGTAGGCTTCGGTAAAGATGGCACCGGGAATCGCCAAGGTCAAATTAACAATAATCAACGAAAGAATATTGGGGATCATATGCTTAAGCAAAATCCGGGATGCGGAAGCACCCATCGTTTGCGCACAAATCACAAATTCCTGTTCCTTCAACTGAAGGATTTGACCGCGTACCAACCGTGCCATCCCACACCAACCAACAGCCGCATAGGCAATAATAATTGTAGCGATGCCACGTTTCATAATCGTCATCAAAAGAATGATAATTAACAGATAAGGGATGCCGTTAATAATATCAATGACCCGCATCAGGATATTGTCCAACCGTCCACCGAAATAACCCGAGATGCCACCATATAAAATGCCAATCAGACAATTAATCAGTACCGCGGCAAAGGCAATGGATAAGGAGATACGACCGCCTTCCCAGATCCGAACAAACAGATCACGACCGAGCGAATCCGTGCCGAACAAGTGGTGATGACCGTCCGGCGCAGTGTAGAACATTCCCGCATTAACATGTTCTAAATGTTGTTCGCGAAAGGAATAAGAAGAAAGCATTGGGATAAATACCGAGCCCAGGACAATAAACAACAGAATCAAAATCAATATCAGTGCCAGCTTATCACGCATTAAGTATTCAACGGCTCCTTGAAAATATCCGACACTGCGCCGAGCAATATGTTCCCCGCCGTTTTTCATAGGTCCTATATGCGTAAACTCATCCGCTGAAACTTCGCAGTCACAATCATATACAGTTTCATTGTGATTGATTTTGCTCATGACATTTGGTTTTTTCTTAGGAATCATACCATCACTCCTTCGCCTTTGAGATCTTCACTCGCGGGTCGATGACACCGTATAACAGATCGACAATCAAAGTAGAAAGTACAAGGAAGACGCCATAAAACACCGTTGTTCCTGCCGTTAGTAAGTAATCGTTTTCAGTAATACCAATGACAAAATATTTGCCCATGCCCGGAATGGAGAACACCTGTTCTACCACAAACGCACCCGTTAGTACAGTGGCGGTAATCGGTCCCAAGACGGTAATGACAGGCATTAATGCATTACGCAGCGCATGTTTCCAGATAATCATTCGCTCTGACAAGCCTTTTGCTTTTGCGGTTTTGATATAGTCGGCATGTAAAACATCTAGCATACTGGTTCTCATCAAGCGCGAAATCGTAGCCAGAGGTCCCAGACTCAAAGCAATGGCCGGTAAGATCTTATGCATTTCACTGGTCCAACCGGAAATCGGAAAGAGTTGTTTGCCTGGGCCCAAAAGTTGATTGATTTTCAGCGCCACAAAATATTGAAGCAGTGCTGCGACGATGAAGCTGGGTATCGATACTCCAATAACAGCAACTGCCATGGCTGCCGAATCGGCTTTCTTTCCGCGGCGAACCGCCGCATAAGTTCCGATGAATATGCCGCCAACTACCGCAATAAACAAGGCTCGTATTCCCAGATCAAAGGAAGCCGGAAATGAGTCCGCAATGATTTTCGTCACCGGGCGAGCATATTTTGTGGATATTCCCAAATTGCCCTGAAAGATGTTGCCGATATAAATCAACAGCTGTTCAGGAACGGACTTATTCAATCCATACTGTTCCTGCAATGCCAATTTCGTGGCTTCACTCATTGCTTTACCGTTAGAGAACGGATCTCCCGGTGCCGCATGTATCATGAAGAACGTGATAATAATTAATACCAAAATTGTCAAAAAAGCATATCCGAGTCGCTTCATCACATACTTTAACATTCACTCACATCCTTTTTCACTTTTCATCCGGATACTAAATAAGGCTATAATGCATGTTATAGCCTTATCGTATGATACAAATCAATTTATCAAAATCAGTTCCCGTCCGCAATGGTTTCCGCAAACCGCAGGTCAATATCCCGGAATGCGCTGCGTCCGACACCTTTTAATCTTTCTGTGGTCACATAGTTTCTAGTGCTGTAATACAACACGCCTACCGGCATATCCTCCGCAATAATCTTTTCTGCCTTTATAAGCAGTTCTTCCCGCTTCTTGGGATCGCCTTCTTGATAAGCTGCGGCAATGATTTCATCATATTCCGGATTGGAGTATTTTCCTTGATTGATTCCGCCGTCGGTTAGCCACAGATCCAAATATGTCATTGGATCGTTGTAATCTAACGACCATCCGGCAAATGCTATATCGAACTGTTGGGTATCCATACGCTCCAAACGTGTTTTGAATTCCACTTGATCAATTTCTACTTCTACGCCAAGATTTTTGCTCCACTGTTCTTGGAAGAACGCATACATTTTCAACGGACTGTCACCGACATCACCCAACAAAGATGGTTTGAAGTCAGCCAAGGTCATCCCTTCTTCTTTCAGGCCTTCTTCCAGCATTGTTTTGATCGCGGTAAAGTCATTATTGGTGCGATCATAAAGTTCTCCGACTTTTTCATAGAATTCTCCGTTTCGAATGGCCGGAGTTGTAAATGATTGTCCGATCTTGGAATCATTCAATACTACGGTATCAATATAAGCCTGTACGTCAATTCCCAAGGACATCGCTTTGCGTACTTTCTTATTGTTGAACGGTTTCTTGGTCGTGTTGAACTGGAAGTACCAATTACCGCCATCCTCGTAAGCATAAGTGGTTTTGCCTTCCTCAACGTATTGGCGATACTGCTCACCGCTCAAACCTACCATATCCAAGTCACCGTTTTCAAATCCGTTTAAGGCTGCCGCACTGTCCTCGATCATTTTAAATTCGATTTTGTTCAATTTTATATGATCTTTATCATAGTAATTTTCATTCTTTTCCAGAATGATGGAGTCTTCATGAGTCCAAGACGCAACGGTAAAAGGTCCGTTGTATGCGATCTTATCCGCATCCTGACCATAACCCTCTAAACCGCCATATTCTTCATATAATTTCTCATTGATTGGCAAGAAACTATAAAATGCCATCAAATCCGGAATATACGGATACGGTCCGGTATAGGTAACTTCAAAGGTATAATCATCAAGCGCCTTCCAGCCTTTGTTGGCATAGGCTTCTGCTATGGCCTTTTCCTGCGCTGCCGCTTCCGCATCACTTTGTGAGCATGCTTTGTATTGCGGATCACCGTATTCATCTAATTTATTTTTGCCTTTATCTGCAACGGGTGATCCTTCCCCATCAACATAATAGCCGTTTTCTTCATCCCATTTGGCATCTGCGAGTTCTTCATCACCGGCGATAATCGGACACAGCTTGATCGAGGTAGCCGCCATCACTTCTTCGGCTCCTTCTATATAAGCAGCCCATGTGCTGGCATAACCGGAACCATTGGAGGTACGGAATAATTCATCAAACGCAAACTCAAAATCATGTGCCGTTACCGGATCACCATTATTCCACTTTGCATCTTGACGCAGTTTCCAAGTATACGTATTATCGTTAACTTCCCAAGTCTCTGCGATTCCCGCAACCGCCTTATCATTCTCATCCAAAGTCGTCAAACCGACGACAACATGACGTAATATGGTACCTGATGCAATATCGGTTGTTAAAAATGATGTCATCTGTGGTGGCTCGGATGCCAAGTTGACAGTGACCTCCCCATCGGCACGGGTTGAAGAGCCGCATCCCGTAAGCAGTGTCAGACCCATAATGACAGATAAGACCAATTTCCCAGCTTGTTTCCTCTTCATCATGTATCCCTCCTCTTTTCTGTTAATAAGCTTACTATGTATATGTACATATTTTATCATCATTCTTCCATGAAGTCCATATACCTACTTATTCCCAAATATCCTCAAAGTTATGCATTTTTACACAAAAAAAAGAATGGTTGCCATAGTCTTTAGCGGTTCCATCATTCATGATTCATTTATTACGGAAGCTGCAGCATTCATAGTTTCTTGATCAACAATCACCAAAAAAAGCCAATCCTTGTAAGATCGGCTCATTCTTTATTCGCTTAATCTACTTGTTCACGCCACAAATTGGCACCCAGTGCTTTTAATTTTCCATCCAGATTGTCATAGCCGCGATCAATATGATAGATTTCATGAATTGTTGTGACTCCCTCAGCCAACAGTCCCGCAATCACCAAACACGCGCCGCAGCGCAAATCCGTTGCGACCACTTCACATCCTGTTAACGGTGTCGGACCGTTAATCATGGCACTGGGTGACATCACATTGATATTCGCGCCCATTTTCGCCAATTCCTGGCAGTGTTTAAAGCGTTCCCGATAAATGGTCTCCGTCACTATGGACTGACCCTGCGCCTGTGTTAATAAGGCCGTCAGCGGTTGTTGGATATCGGTCGCAAAACCCGGATAGGGCAGTGTCTTAATATCGGTCGCCTTGAGTTCTTCCCTGCGTCCCGTCACTTTCACATGATCCAAACCGATCTCCATCTGAATACCGATCTCATTGAGTTTGGAAAGCAGTGATTCCAAATGCTGAGGAATAATATTTTCCACAACGACTTCATCGGCTGCGGCAGCCGCCAATACCAAATAGGTTGCGGCTTCAATACGATCCGGAATGATTTCATGGAAACAGCCATCCAAACTGTCCACACCGTCAATCGTAATCACATTCGTTCCTACCCCGCGGATTTTAGCCCCCATCTTATTTAATAATGTCGCAACATCAATAATTTCCGGTTCTTTGGCCGCATTTTCAATCGTAGTACGACCCTTGGCATATACGGCTGCCATCATAATATTAATCGTCGCACCCACGCTGGAAATGTCCAAGAAGATTTTATTGCCGATTAATTCCTTTGCATCTATGATATAAGTTCCATGTTCATACTTAACCTGCGCGCCCAGAGCCTCAAAGCCTTTTACATGAAGATCAATCGGACGCGGACCTAAGTAACATCCTCCCGGCATTTTCATTTCCACATGACCGTATCGACCCAACAACGCTCCCATGAAATAGTAAGAAGCACGTAATTTCCCGACCGTTTCAGAAGTCATCGGCCGATTTTCCATTTCCGTGGGATCAATGATTAGAATATCCTCACCCTTGCGAATTACCGCCACCCCGAGTTCTTGAAGCAGCACGGATAAAG
Source organism: uncultured Erysipelotrichaceae bacterium (assembly GCA_910586285.1). Taxonomy (GTDB): domain Bacteria; phylum Bacillota_I; class Bacilli_A; order Erysipelotrichales; family Erysipelotrichaceae; genus C-19. Next base: position 2,864 of record CAJUGR010000033.1, on the reverse strand, counting down.
ACTGAACATCGGATATATTGGGAACACCGCAAATCGTCACCGGTCCGTGCGCCAAAATCGCCGCCGGTATCAGTGCCACGGTTGCATTTTTTGATCCGGAAATCCGTACAGTTCCATGAAGCTTACGTCCTCCCTCAATTTTAATTACTTCTTCCATGTGCTGTTTCTCCTTCCAGTATTCCATTCTATTAATTTAAAACAATTGTGTGCGTTATTTTCACGATTCAAAGCGCAAAGAATCTTTGTTCTCTTCAACCATATTATAAAACATTTTAATCTATATATCTATATGAAACAAGAAGATTTCCATTCATTCTTTCCATATACTATAAAATTGATATATATCATTTATTAACATCTTTACAATTTCCTTCAGATAAATACACTGCCATCGCTGAAAACACATTATATGACTGGTAATCAATGATATTGAGGAAAAAATTTCCCTATGATAAAATAAGGAAGCATGAAATCATGTGCTACATAAAATGATAACAGCGAAAGGCAATTTATAGAAATGCCGATCTGTTTTATTATAAATATTTAGGAGAAGGATTGTTGGGATGGAACCGATATGTTTTGAAGCAGTTTTAGCGTATGTGTTTTTGCGTCATGAAGAGATTGTTACCGCTGATGAATATGAAAATCGACTAAACGCATTATATTTAAAAGATCCCAAAAACGATATTTTGCTTAATCTGGAATGGCAGAAAGACACAAAAGAATCAATCATTTATATTAATGAATCGATTGATTTTGAAAAACTGGATATCGCATTGTTTGGAAAATGTTTAATGGAGAGAATAAGCGTATTCTATAAAGAAGGTCATGCGGATTTACGGAATTTCGCAGCCAAAATGTATGATCTATGGAAAAACCTGCCGGACAGCATTCAGCATCAACAGCCGTTTTGGATACTGTCTTATGGCGATGATCCATTATCTTGGGGGGATGAAAAACAATGCAGAAGCATATATGAGAAGATGATGAACTATTACAATACTTAATGAAACGGTAATTTTCAAGCTGTTTTGATTTTATGATAATGGAATGCGATATAAAAAATAACATGATAAGATGCGAAGAAGCCAATGTGTACACTATTTATGGATATGAGTAATCTTTTTCATACCGAAGCATTGGTTCTTTTACTTTCTTAACAGAGTAGTTAGTTATCGTTCTTTTTTGTTTTGAGGCGTTTCCTGTTAAACCAATACAATATCAGAACTTATTTCGTCACTTCTTTCCTTTTACAGTGTCATTTTATTTGCGGAAAGAGTGCATATTAAGCATATTTTTGATATAATAATGACATTGTAAAAAGGAGAGAAAAGATGAAAGGGATTGCGTTTGATAATGAATTATATTTGGATTTACAATCCAAACATATTATGGAGCGAATTTCTAAATTCGGCAATAAGCTGTATTTGGAATTCGGTGGGAAATTATTTGATGATCATCATGCGGCTCGGGTGTTGCCGGGATTTCAACCCGATTCCAAACTGAAAATGCTTCTGACCTTAAAGGATCAAGTGGAAATGATCATTGCGATCTGTGCCAACGATATTGAAAAAAACAAGGTACGCAGTGACTTGGGAATTTCTTATGACGAAGAAGTGCTGCGATTAATTGATGCCTATCGCAGTGTCGGCTTGTATGTCAGCAGTGTTGTAATCACGCAATATGCCAATCAAGCCGGTGCCGATTCCTTTAAACACCATTTGGAGGCCTTGGGTATTCGAGTGGCGCTGCATTATCCGATCAGCGGTTATCCTAACAATGTGGAACTGATCGTTTCTGATGAAGGATATGGAAAAAATGATTTTGTCGAAACGATCAAGCCATTGATTGTCGTGACGGCTCCCGGCCCGGGATCGGGAAAAATGGCAACCTGCTTATCACAGCTTTACCACGAACATAAACGCGGCATCAAAGCCGGATATGCAAAATTTGAGACCTTTCCGATCTGGAATCTGCCCCTCAAGCATCCGGTCAATCTCGCCTATGAAGCCGCAACGGCCGATTTAAACGATATCAATATGATTGACCCATTCCATTTAGAGGCTTATGGAGAAACCACTGTCAATTACAACCGCGATGTGGAAATCTTCCCGGTATTAAATACGATGTTTGAGCGGATTCTCGGGCAGAGTCCGTACCAATCCCCGACCGACATGGGCGTCAATATGGCAGGAAAATGCATCGTCAATGATGAAGCAGCCATTGAAGCCAGTCGTGCGGAAATCATTCGCCGCTATTATCAGGCAAAAGTAGACTTAAAAAAAGGCTTTGTCGGCAATGAAGTGGTTGAGAAAACAGAATTGATCATGGCGCAGGCCAATGTCACAGTGGAAGATCGTAAGTGTGTCGCCAAAGCGTTAGAAAAAGCACAAATGACACAGGCACCGGCAATGGCCATTACCCTAAATGACGGTCGCATCGTTACCGGTAAAACAAGTTCCCTGTTGGGCGCAAGTGCCGCTGCTCTGTTAAACGCATTAAAAGCATTGGGAAATATTGACGATAATATCCTGTTAATCTCTCCGAATATTATCGAACCGATTCAAAAACTGAAAATTAACCATCTGGGCAATAACAATCCTCGCTTACATACCGATGAAGTACTCATCGCCCTCAGTATTTCCGCCACAACCAATCCCATTTCTCATATGGCTTTGGAACAGCTCGATCAGTTGAAAAACTGTGAAGCACACAGCACGGTGATCTTATCCGAAGTGGACAAAAACATTTTCCGTAAATTGAAAATTAATTTAACGATGGAAGATCAATATCAAACCAAAAAACTGTATCATCGTTAATACGATGAATAGCAATAGCAAATAATAAGCATTCCTAAATCATCG
>CAJUGR010000032.1 GCA_910586285.1 uncultured Erysipelotrichaceae bacterium | reverse complement strand
AGAAAAAAGATTGAATCGAAATGCTTCTGCATTCCTTTCAATCTTTTTTATCTTGATTATTCATCACATGGGATATTTGTTACATATCCGTAATTAATTTTTTAAAGCAGGTTGGTGAAAAAAGTTCATGACTCGTTGCCAGAGACTTTCATCTTCCTTTTCAATCGGTGCTTCTTCTTCGGCTTCTGCTTTTGATTGTTTGATTTCATCGGTCTTATAGATGAATTTTACTTTCGTTTCTGCATTTTTAGGGGCACCGGTAAAAGTATGAACGGTTTCATTTTGCGCGGTGATTTCATTTTTGATAGCCATAATGCGATTGAGTTCATCCATTGTCAAATTCACACGATTGCTTAATACATCCAGACCGGTTGTTTTGAAGGCCGTCATGCCTTGATTCAGTTCACCGGTTTTTAAGGCCAATGTCGCAGAAGCACTGTTCAGTTGAGAGATGCCGTTGGTTAACTGGGGGGTATTGGACGCTAATGCCTGGGTTCCGGCTGCCAGCTGTTGTGCGCCGGCACTTAGCGGAGTGATGCCCTGATCCAACTGCGTGATACCTTGTTCTAACTGAGTTAAGGCAGCATTTGCCTGATCAATCATTCCGAATTGAGCAGCGATAGTGGTTATTTGACTGATGTCGATTTGACTCACAGCCGTTGCCATTGCGGAAACTTGTTGCGCCATGCCGCCTTCACCATTGATGATGGCATCCATGACACCGGCACCTTGTGCGCTTTGGACAGCTTGTCCGGCAACGGTTTGACATTCGGAAAGAAGTGTGGGATCCGTAATACCTTGTGCCTGTAATTTCATACAGAGGGCACCAATACCTTCTGCCGTACTCTTTGCGGCTGCGGCAGTACCGGAGGCATAAGCACTGACACTGCCTAGCGGGGAACCATCGGCAGGATTGATATTTGCTTGATTCAATGAAGCATTCAGCTGCTGCAGACCGCCTAGCATCATTTCGGCGTTTTCCGCTAACGGAGCCAAGGATTTTAATGAATTTAACACATTCTTTAACTGCGTCAACTGACCGGATGCAACTGCCTGATCATTGATCATATGAATCCCGTTAGCGACTTGTTCCATACCGCTGTTTAACTGTTGCGCTCCCTGATTGAGTTGGGTAATGCCGTCACTCAACGGTTTGGCACCGCTATATAACTCGTTCATTTTGGACGCAAATAAATGATTCGCCTGACTGAGTTGATTCGTGCCGTCTAATAATTGTGATCCGGCTGACTGTAATTGATCAAGGCCGCCGGTGAGTTCATCCAAAGAATCGATATCCTTGATTTCATCCAACGGAAGATCCGGGGTCATGGCAATCATGATCGGCCCCAATTCAAAATCTTTGACATCGGCTTTGATCACGAAGCTGTCTTTGATCGGCAAACTGTCGTTATCAATGCCGGCACTGTGCAATGTATCTTCCATACCGGGGATGGCAAAGAATGTAAGAATTTGGTGATTGCCTTCCGATAATACTTTTGCATGTTTACATGATACATTTGTGAAATGATCGTTACTGAAATCAATCACACCGGCAGCCAAGTAGAGTGGGTGAATGGTTGTCGGTACCCCGTTAATGTTTTTGATGGTGCTGACCTGATTGGTCATTTCAATATGAATCTCCAACTTGCCGCTCTTGCCGGCCAATTCTTCCGGTTTAGTGATTTTACCGTTGAGATAATACGTGATCTTTACTTCCACAGGAAGCTTTTTGTCGCTGTTGCCGCGATAATAAACATCGCTGCCCTCCACATTCCACGTATACGTATTGCCCTCTACCTGTGGCTCTTCATCGCCTTTGACATTCTCCACTGCCTTCACATCCAGCGTTTCTTTGATGTTTTTAATTCCGGCATCATTATGAAGCCAGCCGGAGATGATTTCATCATAAACCGTACCATCGGCATTTAACATGGCATAGACAGTTTCATCTTTTTTGGTATCATCCTCACTGTCATCGGCTGCCCATACGGCAGTTTGGGAAAGCATCAGACTTAATACGGTACACGTTAAAACTTTCACATTTTTTTTCATCTTCAAATCCTCCTATGATTTCGCTGTGGCACTTGGCCATCCCTTGGTTGTTTTCGCAATAATTTTATGGAATATCAGCAACAATACCGGCAATACAACGAGAATGGCAATCATCGATATGACAGCACCGCGGCTGATCAGCATACATAAGCTTTTCATCAAATCCATCTTGGCAATCACGGCAACACCGATACAAGCGGCGAAGAAAGACAAGCCGGAAGTCAAGATGCTCGGTGCGGTTTTCGCGGTGGCGTTTTTTACTGCCGCTTTGACCTCACAGCCGTTTTCCAGTTCTTCTTTAAATCGTGTTGTCATTAAAATGGCATAATCGACTGTGGCACCCAGTTGAATGGTGCCAACGACAATGCTGGCGATAAAAGGCAGAGTGGTTTGGGTAAAGAACGGAATACCCATATTAATGCAGATCGCAAATTCAATCGCACAAACAAGAATGATCGGCAAAGACAACGAACGGAACGTAATCGCAATAATGATGAAGATCGCCAATACCGACAACACGTTGACCATTTTAAAGTCGGTATCGCACACATCAATCAGATCACGGGTCATTGGTCCTTCACCGGCAATAACGGCATGCTCATCATAACTATGCACAATATTCTCAATCTCATTGAGCTGTTGGATTTCTTGATCATCGGCTGCGGTATACATGGAATTCACCAAAATCATCTTTCGCCCGCCGTTGTTCAAGATCTCTTTGATGGCCTCCGGTTCAAATTCATCAGGGATTCGTCCGCCGATAACACTCTCATAGGAAATGACGTTATAGACGCCGTCCAGTTTTTCGATCTTATCGCCGATTTCTTTCATCTGATAGCTTTTCAGGTTTTCATCGACAAGAACAAAATGAGTCGTGGTCATATGAAACTGTTCCTTCAGTTTATTGGTTCCGATGATGCTGGCAAAATCCTGCGGCATATTGGCACTCAAATCATAATAAACGTTGGTATGATTTTGAGCATATGCCATCGGTATGATCAGAATCAGAAACAGGGCAAAGATTTTTTTATAATGACGGATAATAAAATCCGGGAGTTTCCTGGGACTGTTAATGAGAATAGGATGCTGCCACTTTTCAATGGCTTGATCAAAATGCATGATCAAAGCCGGTAATATGATAATGGTAGACAAGACACCCAGTACGACACCTTTGGCCATAACCAAACCGATATCGCGCCCCAGTGTCAGCTGCATAACACACAAGGCCAAGAATCCGGCAATGGTTGTGATCGAGGAACTGGTAATGGAAGTAAAGGTGGCTTGGATCGCATTTGACATGGCTTCATCACGCTGGGAACATTTTAACTTTTCTTCTTGATAACGATGTAACAGGAAGATGGAGTAATCCATTGTAACTCCCAGCTGTAATACGACGGCCAATGCCTTGGTAATATAAGAAACTTCACCCAACAGCACATTGCTTCCCATGTTATAAGCAACAGGGAAGACGATTCCCAGCACAAAGATAAACGGTGCCAGATTGGAACTTAAGCCCAAATATAATACAAGTACTACCAATGCTACGGCGATAACAATATAAATCGGCATCTCCTGCTGAGTCAAATCCTTGACATCCTCACTGACAGCTGATAAACCGCCGAGATAACACTCTTTCTCTGCATAGGTTTTGATTTGCTTGATGGCATCCATCGTGCGGGGAGAAGCGCTTTCCTCATCAAAGCTGATAATCATCAGGGTACTCTGTTCTGAATATAATACATTCATAATGTCTTCCGGCAGTGCTTCCTTGGGAATGGCGATATCCAATACATCACCACGCCATAAAACTTCTTTAACCCCGTCAATTTCTTCAATCTCTGTTTTCAACTTCTCAATGTTTTTATCCGGCATATTTTCCACGACCAGCATTCCGGTACTGGCCAGTTGAAAATCATCTGCCAATGAGTTCTGTGCGATCATCGATTCACAGTCCTGCGGCAAATAACTCAGAAGATCATAATTGGTTTTGGTTCTAGCATAGCCGATCACACTGGGAATCAATAGCAATATGGCGATCAACAGTATTTTATTACGCTGATTGACAATAAAATCAGCCAGTTTCTTCATTGTGATTCCTTCTTTCTGTTAAGAGTGTTGGATCATTTTCATTAAATTCTTTAATAATAACGGCTTCATCGTATCCATGTCCTGTGGCTGATGAAGCATGATGGCGCTGTAACAAACAGTGGCCGTTAATTCAATCATCATGAAACATAATAACTTCGCTTCTATTGCACTGTATCCCAATTCATGCAGATAAGAATTCAGTTCATTCATCCATTGCGGTGTGTTGCTTGTATGTCGCTGATGAATTTCATCTACGATCATATTCCACGAAAGATTTTGTTTCATGATTTTGAGCAGTGATGGATTTTGCTTACAATACTCAATGACTTCATTGATCATAAACAAGAAGCGTTCTTCGTGATTGCTTATGGCATTCTGTTGTGCCTTGATCCATGCATCCTGAAGCATTTGCGAACTTTTATCGGCGATCATGGAACGAATCAGCTGTACTTTATCATGGAAATACAAATAAAAGGTTCCTTTGGCCACATGGGCTTTTTGTACGATCTGATCTACGGTGATCGGCGTTTCATCATCACTTTGGGCCAGTAAGACAAAGGCCGCTTCTTCCAACCGCCGCTTTTTGTCTGCTTGCTTGGGAAGCACTTGATTCGGCATTCCTCTCATCCCCTTTCTTTTGCCGATGCTCAAATTGACACGCCTAGGATACAGCGAAAATGACTGCCAGTCAATTTGCGTTTTGATTGTATACGCTTACATTTTGACACATGAAAGAAATTGTATAAAAGATCGCAGTCTTTTTTTGAATTCATAGGGACCTTCATGATTTTGGTTGATGATGGCAGGGATACAGGGGGAGAAAGAACAAAGTTTAAAATATTAAACTTTTTGTTTAAAAAGTATTGCGTATTATGAGAAAAGGGGTATAATATGGCTTGTTTGAAATATTATACTTTACGTTTAACAATACTAAACAGAAATGAGGGGATTAATGATGGATATCGGACGAAAATTAAAACAGTTGCGAATACGCCAGGATCTTACCTTAGAGGAATTGGCAAGCCGCAGTGAATTGACGAAAGGATTCTTGAGTCAGGTGGAGCGAAATTTGACTTCTCCTTCGGTATCGACATTGGAAGATATTTTGGAAGCACTGGGAACCGATTTGGCCTCATTTTTCAAAGAGAGTCATGATGAACAGATTGTCTTTCATGAAGAGGATTTCTTTGTGGATGAACAAGAAGATTTTACGATCTGTTGGGTCATTCCCAATGCGCAAAAAAATGAAATGGAACCGATGATGCTTACCTTGAGGCCGGGAGCATCCTCACAAATCATTGATCCGCATATCGGAGAGGAATTTGGTTACGTATTACAGGGGAAGATTGTATTGGTTAATGCCGAACGGGAATATGCGCTGAAAAAAGGGGAAACCTTTTATATCAGCGGACGAAATACGCATTATATTAAAAATAACGGGAAGAATGAGGCATCGGTTTTATGGATCAGTACCCCACCGATGTTTTAGGAGGAATCGGAAATGACAGAGAATAATTGTTTGATTCGCTTTCGCAATATCGTAAAAGATTTTGACGGACAGCTGGTATTAAAGGGAATCTCCCTGGATATTTATGAAAATGAGTTTGTGACTCTGCTTGGACCTTCCGGATGTGGTAAAACGACACTGCTTCGCATTCTGGCAGGTTTTTTGCGCCAGAGTGAAGGTGCGGTAATTTTTGCCGGACAGGACATCAGTGAATTGCCGCCCTATCAACGAGAGTTAAATACGGTGTTTCAAAAATACGCGCTGTTTCCGCATATGAATGTGTATGAGAATATCGCATTTGGGTTAAAAATCAAAAAAATGAGCAAAGATGTAATCGAACAAAAAGTGTTGAAAATGTTGAAACTGATTAATCTGGAGGGCTATGAAAAACGCGATGTGACGCTGCTTTCCGGTGGTCAACAACAGCGAATTGCGATTGCGCGTGCTTTGGTCAATGAGCCGAAGGTGTTATTATTGGATGAGCCGCTGGCTGCCTTGGATTTAAAACTGCGTAAGGAAATGCAATATGAATTAAAACGGATCCAGCAGGAAGTCGGCATCACCTTTATTTATGTCACCCATGATCAGGAAGAGGCACTGACAATGAGCGATAAAATCGTGGTGATGAAGGATGGGGAAATCCAACAGGTCGGCAGTCCGATTGATATTTACAATGAACCGCAAAATCGCTATGTAGCGAATTTCATCGGTGAATCCAATATTATACCGGGGGTGATGTTAAAGGACTATAAAGTGCGCTTTGACGACATGAATTTTGAATGTGTGGATTTCGGCTTTAAAGACAATGAAGCGGTGGATGTGGTCATTCGTCCCGAGGATTTAGATATCGTTGCGGAAAACAGCGGCAAGCTGAACGGTGTTGTAAAATCGGTACTGTTCAAAGGTGTTCACTATGAGATCATGGTGGAAACAGTGCCGGGTACAACGGTCAGCGTCAAGATGATTGTGACGAAGGAACACGATGTGGCTTCTTCCGATGCAAAAGAGCGCATTTCCGCCAATAGTTTCTTTGTGGATTTAGAGGATGTCAAGGAATTGAACGATGCGGAGATCATTGCCCGTGCCGATGCGCAGGCTTGGGATCCGGAAAGCGATGAATATTTGTCTATTTCAAAAATTGAATATGATATCAAAGCGGAAATCGGCAATTATCCGGTGACCTTTTCTACGGTCGGGGGTACGGAGATTACTGTCAATATCATGGTCGTAGAACAACAATATGTGGAAAATAAAAAGAAAAATGAGGCTATTTCTGCCTTTAACTTCTTTAAAACAGTGGATGAAATCAAGGAAAGCGTGGCGATCGACACCGATTTGAAAACTTGGGCCAATGCCCAAGGATGGAAACTGAGCGATGAAAGCGATGTGGAAATCGAAGATGTGGAATACGATTTCGATCCGGATACGATCACAGCCGGAGTTTATGAGGTAAGCTTCTCCACTAAGGGTCGGGTATTGAAAGTGCATACAACCGATCTCAGTGAGGAGGGAGCCGAAATTGGCTTGAATTTCCAACCGGAAGACATCCATGTGATGAGTAAGGTGGGGTATTGACATGAAGACATGGAAACGATTAACTTACCCTTATATCTTTTGGATGATGGTCATGGTTGTCATTCCGATGCTGCTAATCGTCATGTATGCCTTTACCAAAGCCGGCAATGATGTGGCGACATTACAGTTTACGTTTGACAACTTCGTGCATTTTTTCACCGATGCGGATTTTTTGAGTACCTTATGGATTTCTTTGCGCATCGCCCTGGTTACAACCGTACTGTGTGTATTCATCGGCTATCCGATTGCGTATTTGATTGCCAACAGTAAACCACAGCGCCGTAATCTTTATATTTTATTAATCACTTTACCGATGTGGATAAACATGTTGGTGCGCACCTATGCATGGATCGGTATTTTATCTGACAACGGCTTGGTCAATCATGTTTTACAATGGTTTGGCCTAGCTCCGCAAAAGCTGCTATATACGGATTTTTCTGTGATCTTAGGCATGGTGTACAATTTTATCCCATTCATGATTTTACAAATTGAATCATCCTTGGCTAAAATGGATCGATCCCTGTTGGATGCCGCTAATGATCTGGGTGCGAATCGATGGCAGCGCTTTTGTAAAGTGACACTGCCGTTATCATTGCCCGGTGTGGTATCGGGCATTACACTTGTCTTTCTGCCGGCGGTATCCAGCTTTGTCATTCCCAAGTTATTGGGCGGCGGCGGATATATGTTAATCGGTAACGTCATCGAAAATCAGTTCATTACGGTCGGTGAATGGAATTTTGGCAGTGCTATTTCCATGGTGATGGCCGTCATTATCATGATTTCGATGGTCGTGACTCGCAAGCTGGATAAAAGCGATGAGGGATTAACGAGAAAGCGAGGGAAAGTATAATGAAGCACGAGAAGCTGATCCGGCGGGTGCTGCTTGGGGCGATTTTCCTGTTTTTCTACTTTCCGATTTTGTATATGCTCGTCTTTTCTTTTAACGGTTCGCGTTCACTAACATCCTTTGACGGCTTTTCGTTTCAATGGTATGAGAAAATGTTCCATGATGCCAACATGATGGAGGCGATTTATTATACGCTGATTACGGCAATCATCGCCACCGCGGTATCGACCTTTGTGGGAACAATTACGGCAATCGGCTTAAGCAAATCGCGTAAACTCGTTCGTGAATTGGTCACACAGATTAACAATTTGCCGATCATGAATCCGGAAATCGTAACGGCAGTCGGACTGATGCTATTCTATGTGTCGGTTCATATGGAAAAGGGTTTTATCACCATGTTATTGGCACATATTGCGTTCTGTATCCCTTATGTTATTTTAAGCATTATGCCCAAGCTGCGCTCACTGGATGATAATTTGGCCGAAGCGGCGATGGATTTGGGCGCTACACCGATGCAGGCGTTGGGGAAGGTGATTGTGCCGCAAATTATGCCGGGTATTGTATCCGGCGCCTTGATCGCATTTACGATGTCCTTTGATGATTTTACCATTTCATACTTCGTGAGCGGCAACGGTGTTAAAAATATTTCCACGTTGGTATGGACGATGTCAAAACGCATTAACCCAAGCATTAACTCGCTGTCGGCAATCATCGTGCTGATGATTACCGCAACCTTGATTCTTGTCAACGTATTGCCGCTGCTCAAGGAATGGCTGGATCAGAAAAACAAAGCGACGTCCAAACGGGTTGTGGGGATCGTATCTCTTTGTTTTGTGTTGCTGATCAGCGGAGGTTTGGCATGGCTGAAAAACGGTGCGAAACAGACCATGAATCGCGATGAAGCCATCGCCCAATTCGGCAGCGATACGCTCAAAGTATACAATGCCGGGGAATATATCGATCCCCAGATCAATGAAGCCTTTGAACAACAATACGGTGTCAAAGTCATCTACGATACGTTTGATTCCAATGAACTTATGTATACCAAGCTTCAAGGCGGTGAAAACTACGATATTCTCATTCCCAGCGACTATATGATTGAGCGACTGATCAACGAGGATTACCTGCAAGAACTGGATCATTCCCTCATTCCCAATATGAGTTCTTTGGCCGCGGGGCTTAACGATCTGGAGTATGATCCCGATCATACGTACAGTGTTCCTTATTTCTGGGGAACGGTCGGTATTGTCTATAATAAAAATAATGTAGATATTGAAGATTTGGAAAAAGAGGGTTACAATATACTCAAGGATCAGAAATATCGCGGTCATATTTACTTGTATGACTCCGAACGTGATTCTTTTATGGTCGCATTGAAGGCTTTAGGTTATTCGATGAATACCGATAAGGAAGAAGAATTGGAAGCCGCCTATGAATGGCTGCTGGAAGTCGTCTCAACGATGGATCCGGAAATAGTGACGGATGAGGTTATCGATGCGATGATCAACGGAAACAAGGATATGGCCGTCGTATATAGCGGCGATGCGGCGTATATTCTGGCGCAAAATGAAGCGATGAGTTACTATTTGCCCAAGGAAGGAACCAACCTGTGGAGCGATTCCATGGTAATTCCTCAAAATGCCCGCAGTCCTAAATTGGCTCACGCGTATATCAATTACATTCTGGAATATGAGAACAGTATGAACAATTCCCGATTTGTCGGATATACCTCAAGCAATGGGGAAGTATTGGAAACATTAAGCGGCTCCGGCGGTGAATTCGAGACGAATGAAGCATATTTGCCGCGAATGAATTATGATTACGATGAAATTTTCCATTATAACAGTAAGACCAAAAAAATCATTTCTGATTTCTGGACCAAAGTAAAAATAGCGAAGTAAAGGTGATGAATATGAGCGCACGGAACAATGAACGAAAGAAACGTAAATGGAAATTATATGTTTATCGCATTACCATTATTCTTTTAATCATAATTATGATGGTTCTGAGTATTTTACAGATATAAATTACAAGTGAGGTATGGTGTATTCGATGGGAATGCACCGTATTTTCCTACGGTGAAAAATAAGGTGAAAATTGAAGGAGGATTATTATGAACGTATTGGATCATACCAAAGCACACCAGCATTTTTTTGAGGAGATGACAAGGATTCCTCATGGCTCCTTTCATGAAAAGGCATATAGTGATTACTTGGTTGCCTTTGCGAAAGATCGCGATCTCAAATGGGTACAGGATGACATGCATAACGTGATAATTTATGCGCCTGCGGCTAAGGGATATGAGGATCATGAAACATTGATCTTACAGGCCCATATGGATATGGTATGTGAGAAAGACAAGGATGTGGATTTTGACTTTGGACATGATGCTTTAAACTTGTATATTGAAGATGGCTGGCTGAAGGCAAAAGGTACAACGCTCGGTGCCGATGATGGCTGTGGGGTTGCGTATATGTTGGCGATATTAGATGGTGAATACCCTCATCCGCCGTTGGAATGTGTGTTTACGGTACAGGAAGAGGTAGGACTTTGCGGCGCTCTGGGATTGGATGGGTCGAAAATCCATGGCAAGCGGCTGATCAATTTGGACGGCGGCGGAGAAATTTCCACCTGTACGACCAGTGCCGGCGGAGCCAATGTAATTGCGGAGCGAACGCTGGAAAGACAACCGGTGAAGCATCCTGTTTATTGTTTGCGTGTTGGCGGCTTAAGCGGTGGCCACAGCGGTGAAAAAATCCATGAGGAAAAGGGTAATGCGAACAAACTGGCGGCACGGATCCTGACAGCCGTTACCAAAGTAAGCACCATCACACTGGCATCGGTAGAGGGTGGTATGAAGGATAATGCCATTCCCCGTGAAGCAAGTGCGACTTTCTCCTGTGAACTGTCACTTTCCGCATTGCAAGAGATTGTAAACAAAGTGGAGCAGGGAATCAAAAAAGAATTGGAATTCTCTGACAGCGGAATCGAAATATCATTGAGTGAAAGCAGCGCAGAAACGGTGATGAGCCCATGCGATACTTTGGCTTATCTTAATTTCATGACACTGTTGCCCCATGGGGTACATCATCGCAGTATGTCCATTGAAGGTTTAACAACGGCTTCGATGAATGCGGCGGTGGTCACGTGTGATCAAGATATGGTGATGATCAACTGTTCGGTGCGTGGTGCTTTGGAATCCTATATTGATACGATCGCTGAAGAAATTGAACTGTTGGCAGATACCTTTGGCTTCAAACATCATCGCGATGCACGCTATCCGGCATGGAGTTATGATGCCAATTCACCGATGCGGGAAATACTTCAACGTGTGTTTAAAACTATGTATGATCAGGAATTGGAACTGATTGCCGTACACGGCGGTTTGGAATGCGGCGTGTTTAAAGCGATGAATGCGGATATGGATATTGTGACCATGGGGCCGATCTCCGAGTCTGTTCATACCCCTGAGGAGCGCTTGGAGTTAATCAGCTTTGACCGCACGTTTAAACTGTTGTGCGCGTACTTAAAAGAACTGTAATACAGTGAAACAAAATTTATCAATCTCTCATCCTTTCGGTGAGAGATTTTTTTACCAATGCGATGCGATTCATAAAAAGAGAAGTTTCATTGTGCGAAAGCCAAAAAAAAGGATGGACTCTATCCATCCCTGTAAATCCAAAGAATTATGCGTGTTTTACCCGATCGTGTTCTTCGGCAGCTTTGCCGTCGTTCCAGCGTGTCATATCACCGACCAAATAACCGGTAATACGGCGGATTTTTTCGAAATGCTCCGGTTCTAAGTAATAACCGATGCCCACTTCATCCCCGTCAAATTTCAAAGACATGGATTGAATCATGCGACCGTGATTGTTTTGTTTGACATGAGCCAAATAACCGCGGATGACTTCTTCACTGACTTCTTCATTGGATGTTACGATAACATCATCGACTACTTTTTGCATTTTCTTTACCTCACTTTTTGTTTGATGACACTATTATATCGCAAATAGTTGAATATTCAAGTAATATGCTCAAAAAAGAAAAGACGATTTTTCATCGCCTTTATTCAACGACCTTTACGGCAGTTACTCCTTCGACTTCTTCCGTTAAAATCATCTCTACGCCATCCTTAATCGTATCGTCCAACATCAGACATTGGCTACAGGCGCCCAGCATGCGGACGCTGACACAGCCATCACAAAAAGCCACAAATTCCACATCGCCGCCATCTCTTTGGATGTATGGGCGTATTTTATCAATCACTTTTTTGATTTCGGTGATTTTTTCATCTTTCACGTTGTTTCCTCCTAATAAAATATAATTGCGATGATGACACCAAGCAGGATGCCGCCGATCGCCTCAATGAATTTATGCCCCAGAACGCTCTTGATCTTTTCATGATAAATCGGATCTGAGAATTTCACATTGGTACTCTGTTCAATATCATGTATGAGTTGTTTGGTCAGTTGAATGTTTCGCCCTGCATAATAACGAACATTGACCGCATCATAAATAACAATGGCCGAAAAAACAGCCGTAATCGCAAAATAAGCGGATTCAAATCCTTGTTGAAGTCCGATCGCTGTACTCAATGCCGTTACCGTTGAGGCATGCGAACTGGGAAAACCGCCGCTGGCAATGGTTTGATGAATGTCAAAACGCTTAGTTTTTAAATATAAGAAGATCGGCTTCAATATTTGGGCGATTACATTGGCCAACAAAGCGGCTGTAATCGGATAGAGAGAATCGATAGCACATCACCTCACATCATTTTTATTACCGTGTCATTATTATAACACAATTCGACTTTGGATATGATATAATAATGCTAAGGAAGCGGTGAAAAGATGATACAGGTCGGTGATGTAGTCTATGGCGAGATCACAGGTATCCGTCCTTACGGTGCTTTTGTGGCTTTGGATGACGGATATAAGGGATTGATTCACATTTCTGAAATCAGCAAAGATTATGTAAAGGATGTCAGACTGTTTGTGCATATGCATGAACGCGTTGCGGTGAAGGTTTTGGAAGTGGAGGATAAAAATCACGTGAAGCTTTCACTCAAAGCCGTATCACCCCATAAGGCGCGATATCATGCCCATCGTCATCATCAAGAGCCGGCACTGCCGAAAGCCATTATCGGTTTTTCATCTCTGAATGATCACCTAAAGGAGTGGATCGATGCCGCTTATGAAAAACAACAGGAGGATAAGTTATGATTCAGTTTGATTCTACACACGCATTTCTCAATGAGGATATTGCTTCGTATCAGAAACAAGTCAGTGAATGTCATCGTTATTTGATGGACAAGAGCGGAAAAGGCAGCGATTTTGTCGGTTGGGTGGAATGGCCCAATACGTACGATAAGGAAGAATTTGCCCGCATTAAAACATGCGCTAAGCGGATGCGCGAGATGTGTGATGTCTTCATCGTATGCGGTATCGGCGGTTCTTATTTGGGGGCGCGGGCAGCGATTGAGATGATGAATGGTTTATATGGTCAACAGAAACCGGAAATCATTTTCATGGGAAATACGTTCTCATCTACATATATTGCGCAAGTCATGGATTATATCAAGGATAAAGAAGTTTGTGTGAATGTTATTTCCAAGTCGGGAACGACAACGGAAACTTCGGTGGCTTTCCGCCTGTTAAAGCAGTTTATGGAAACGAAATACGGTGCGCAGGAAAGCGCAAAACGCATTGTCGCTACAACGGATCGTGCGCGCGGTACGCTGAAAGCACTGGCGGATGAAAAAGGCTATGAAACATTTGTGATTCCTGATGATATCGGCGGACGTTATTCTGTCATTACACCGGTCGGATTATTGCCGATCGCGGTTGCTGACATTGATATTGATGCGATGATGAGCGGCTTGAAAAAAGCCTATGATGATATGAATACTGATGATTTGTCAAAAAACCCAGCCTATCAGTATGCGGTAAGCCGCCGTATTCTTCAAAATATGGGCAAGAATGCGGAAATGCTGGTCAGCTATGAACCAAGTATGGCAATGGTCGCAGAATGGTGGAAACAACTGTTCGGTGAAAGTGAAGGCAAAGAGGAAAAAGGTATTCTGCCATGCAGTGCCAACTTCTCAACCGATCTGCATTCCTTAGGCCAATTTATTCAGGAAGGCAAGAAAGTGCTGTATGAAACGCTGTTGTTGGTGAAAGAACCAATGTATGATTTGACATTCCCCAGTGATGAAGAAAATGCGGATAATATGAATTATTTGGCCGGTAAATCCATTGACTGGGTGAATAAAATGGCTTGTCAGGGAACTTTGGAAGCGCATGAGGAAACAGGTCATGTGCCGAATCTGATGATCACCATTCCCGATATGAGTGCCGAAACATTCGGTTATATGTGCTATTTCTTTTTCCGTGCTTGTGGTATGACTTGTTATTTATTGGACATCAATCCGTTTAATCAGCCGGGTGTAGAAGTATACAAAAAGAATATGTTCCGCCTGTTAGGCAAAAAATAAATATAAGAAATCGCAGCGAGTAGATCATTCGCTGCTTTTTATCTGAAAGATCCTGTCGGATTATGAACAGGATCTTTCATCAAACTATTTTAACAAATAGGCTTCTATGAAACGCGCAACACCATCATGGTTATTGTCAAATTCCGTGATGTGTTGTGCTTTTTCTGTTAATAACGGATTGGCATTTTTCATCGCTACGCCGACCGTGTCACGGATCATTTCCAAGTCATTTGATTCATCGCCGAAGGAAATCACATTATCTAAGGTGATTCCTAACAGTTCGCAAACTTTTCGAATGCCATTGGTCTTGGAAAGGTTCGGGTGAATGAATTCCAAATATTCTGTATTAGATCGTACGGCTTTAAAGTCCGGGGTTACATAGCTTGGCGCATTCTTTGTGAATTCATCCAACTGCTCTTTGTCAATAATGCATAACAGCTTATTGATCTGTTTATCATAGTAGGCGGATAGGTCATCAAGGATCAGCTCCAGATGATTTCTTTGTGCAATCAGTTTCGTTCGATTGGTAATTTTGGTGACATGAGCGCTATATTGATCACAGATGACAGCTTCATAATTCATATCTTTCACCAATTCCAATATTTTTGGCACAACTTTTCCATCCAAAGTATCAGAGGAATAGAAACGATTCTTTTGATAATCCAATACTAGGGTGCCGTTAAATCCGATGACATAATCAATGATATCCTCGGCATGCCAGGATTTGATTAATTCCATGCAGGCATATGTGGGACGCCCGGTACAGAAGGAGAACTTATATCCCTGGCTGCGAGCTTTGGCAATGACGGATTTACTGAAATCGGAATTCTTTATCGTCGTTTAGCAGTGTTCCATCCAGATCGACACAGATCAGTTTGATGTTGTCCATTATGAATTCCTTCTTTCTAATAATATTATTTTATCATAAAAAAGGAAATGTTTGCATTCATGCGTTTACATTCATTTGTTGATGAGATTGAAATCGCGGAGATTTATTTTTTATGATGAAGGCTCATTTAAGCATCATTTTGCGATGAAAGTGTTGGTAATCGGGAAGATCAAGAAGTGATCGTAATTTCATGGGGAAACC
>CAJUGR010000031.1 GCA_910586285.1 uncultured Erysipelotrichaceae bacterium | reverse complement strand
CTATTGCTATAAGGTTGCTTTTTCATAATACGAACAATGATAAATTCCTTTTTAACCTCACTCTCTTCCCCCTCTCTTTTCCCTACGTCAAAATAAAAACTAACTGGAAATCAAAAACAGAAATAAAAAAGAACATATGACATTGTCATACATCCTTCTTAATTCACCTTATTTTACAGCTTCTTTAAGAGCCTTTGCAGCTTTGAAAGCCGGTACTTTGGTTGCGGCAATCTGAATCGGTTCTTTGGTTGCCGGGTTGATGCCCTGACGAGCAGCACGCTCTTTTACCTCGAATTTACCAAATCCGCTGATATCTACTTTGTTTCCTTTAGACAATTCCTCAATTACGGTTTCGCAGATTGCATCTACTGCCAAAGCAGCATCCTTTTTGGTCATTTCCAACTTTTCTGCAACAATTTCAGATAAAGCTTTTTTATTCAAAATTTCACTCATGTTATTTACCTCCAACATGGCTATATCATACCATTCATGCGTTTTTATTTCAATAGTTTTTGATATTTTATAAGTGAAATTCCGTTTTTTAATGTTTTACAGAACGATTGCGATGACGTTTCCCTTCCCTTTATTTACCAATTTGGTTAAGATATCCTGTAAACGTATACGAGCAGCTTCGGGAATCATTGATAATTTAGCATTTAAACCGTCACGAATTAAATCGCTTAACTTACGACCGAAGATATCAGAATCCCAAATGGTCTCATCATTACTGCCGTCTTCTCTCAACAGATAATGAATCAGCTCTTCACTTTGTTCTTTACTGCCGATGATCGGCTCAAAGGAACTTTCCACATCTACTTTAATCATATGAATGCTTGGTGCTATTGCTTTTAGTTTCACACCATAGCGATTGCCTTGTTTGATGATTTCCGGTTTGCTTAACTGAATATCAGATAAGGATGCGCTGGCAAAACCATATCCGGTTTGTTTTACCATTTTTAGGGCGCTGGATACTGCATCGTATTCCTTTTTTGCCTTGGTAAATTCCTGCATCAAGGAAATCAACTGAGCTTTATCATTGATTTCCTCTCCGATGATCTCTTTTAAGATCTCGTTAAACAATCCTTGAGCCACAGTAATATCCACATTCACTACTCCGCTGCCGGCATCGATTGTCGCAATATTACTACTTTCGATATTTTCGTTTTCATCCAGAATTTGAGTGATGTTTGCGACTTCCCGCAGCTTATCTACTGACGACATACTTTCCTGAATGGTTTCATTAAAGCTCTTTTTCAACCAGTGATCATCGCTCAATACGGCGATCCACTGCGGCATATTGATATTGATTTCCGATACCGGGAACTCATACAAGGCCTCCCGTAAGATGCTGTGAACATCATTTTCGCTCATGTTATTAACGCTCATTCCCAATACCGGCACTTCATATTTTTCTTTTAATTTCTCTACCACATTCGCACATGCCGGACTATTGATATTGGCTGTATTCACCACCACGATAAACGGCTTACCGATTTCTTTTAATTCATCGATAACTTCAGCCTCAGCCTCAATATAGGCTTCTCGAGATAAATCGGTAATCGTTCCATCCGTTGTCACAACAATTCCGATGGTGGAATGATCCTGAATGACTTTCTGCGTACCCATTTTCGCCGCTTCATTAAACGGCATGGCTTCCTCACTCCATGGGGTGCGCACCATTCGAATCCCGTCCTCATCCTTATATCCCTTAGCTTCCGGGATGACGTAACCGACACAATCCACTAAGCGCACATTCACCGTAAAGCCATCATCCAATTCGATACAAGCCGCATTATTGGGCACAAATTTCGGTTCAGTGGTCATGATCGTCTTACCGACACCGGCCTGCGGCAGTTCATCGACCATTCGTGCTTTTTCATACTCATCGTTGACATATGGAATTACCGCTTTTTCCATAAAACCTTTGATAAACGTAGATTTCCCCACACGTACCGGTCCTACGATACCTAAGTAAATGTCACCGCCGCACCGCTGTGCGATATTTTTCAGAATTTCAGGTGTATTCATAGAAATAAATCCTCCCTTGATCACTTTAATCTATGTGGGAGAATTTTTAATTATACCTGTTTTGCGCTATTTTGTCCTCGGATTGACCGATTTTCCATTCCATGAGTTTCATCAACCGTGCCAGCAGTTTCATTTCATCAAAAAGGAAGTCATATAAAATATCATAAAGATCTTCAAAAAAATCATCGGTTATGACTTCCTGCCCCATTTGTTCCATGACAAGATCATATTGATCTTCATATTGACAAAATAATTGATTTAATCGCTGTAATACTGCACAACGCTGCTCGATATCCATACCATTTCACCACCTGTTGAATGAAGAAGAATATGTGATGTTCCGCTTCGATTCCTTGTGTTATCGTTCCTTTACAGTATGGATCGTTTGGTAAGGTTTATACTTGATGATTAATGAAACGATAGGCATCCTTACACATCTCTTCCAAGGTGCGCTCTGCCCTCCAATGCAAAACACGCTCTGCTTTGCTCGTATCGGCATAGCACTCGGCAATATCTCCGGGACGACGCTTGGTAATGCGATACGGTACCTTCACTTGATTGATCGTTTCATAGGCATGAACCATATCCAATACGCTGTAACCGGTACCCGTTCCCAAATTAAACACATCAATATTGTGGGTATCACAAATCGTCTTTAACGCTGCGATATGACCGATGGCCAAATCCACCACATGAATATAGTCACGCACTCCGGTTCCATCATGAGTCGGATAATCATCGCCAAATACATTCAAATATGGTAATTCACCGGATGCAACCTTACAGATATAAGGCATCAAATTATTAGGGATATCATTGGGATTTTCCCCGATCAAACCGCTGGAATGCGCACCAATCGGATTGAAGTAACGCAAAATTGCAATACTCCATTGTGGATCGGCAATATGTAAATACTGTAAAATTGCTTCCCCATACAGTTTTGTGGCACCGTAAGGATTGGTTACCGATAAAGATGATTCCTCACTGATCGGCACACTTTCCGGGTCGCCATAGACGGTTGCGCTGGAAGAAAAAACAAGATTTTTACAATCATGTTCCTGCATAACCTCACATAGCGTCATGAGTGCATTCAAGTTGTTTTGATAATACATCAGCGGTTTACTGACACTTTCCCCTACCGCTTTATAAGCCGCAAAATCAATAGCCGCGTCAATATTGTGTTCCTGAAAAATTTTCTCCAATACCTGCCGATCACAAACATTACCTTCATAGCATAGCGGTCTTTTATGAGTAATCTGTTCAATTCTGTCAATGACCTCCGGCTGTGAATTGAAAAAATTATCCACGATAATAACTTCATAGCCGGCATTGATTAATTCTACGCTCGTATGCGAACCGATATAGCCACTTCCTCCTGTTACTAATATTTTCATTTTCATTTCCTCCATATTTCATTTTAATATTATACCACTCATCTAGTTTCCTCACAATTCCATCGTGATAGAATGTTTGCCTATTCACAGTACACTAGTGTGCCCGAAAAACAAGAGTTTATGATTACAATTTTGCCATCGTAATCATTACGGTTAATCTTAACATTTATGATGGATTATGCTATAATGTGCAAGGCTTAAAACGGCTCACAAAAGGAATCATTTTACAGGAGGGCAAACAAAATGATGAATAAAGAAATGATCTATGAAGGAAAAGCAAAACGAGTTTTCGCTACTGATCATGAAGATGAAGTTCTTGTTTCCTACAAGGATGATGCGACAGCATTCAACGGTGAAAAGAAAGGTACTATTGTCGGTAAAGGTGTTGTCAATAACCGCATGAGTAATTATTTAATGAAGATACTGGAAGAAAAAGGCATTCCGACTCATTATGTAAAAGAACTCAGTGAACGGGATACCATCGTCAAAAAAGTGGATATCGTTCCCTTGGAAGTCATTATTCGCAATAAGGCTTGCGGCAGTTTTTCCAAACGCTATGGTGTTAAAGAAGGCAGCGAATTAAAATGTGCAACCTTAGAATTTTCCTATAAGAATGATGATTTGGGTGATCCTTTGATCAATCGTTTTCATGCATTGGCTTTGGGCTTGGCAAGTGAAGCGGAACTTACAGAAATTGAACGATTGGCTTTCCTTGTCAACGAAACACTCATCGCCTATTTCCAAACGATTGATATTGAACTTGTTGATTTCAAACTGGAGTTCGGCCGCTATCATGATTCCATCATTTTAGCGGATGAAATATCTCCGGATACATGTCGCTTATGGGATATTCATACCCATTCTCGCTTAGATAAAGATCGCTTCCGTCGTGATATGGGCAATGTGGAAGAAGCGTATCTGGAAGTCTATCGCCGTCTTGGTATTTAAGAAAGGTACAGGTGAATATAATGGCAAACGATCGATATGAAAGTCCTCTTGCACAACGCTATGCCAGTTCGCAAATGCAGTACTTGTTTTCTGCCGATAAGAAGTTTAAAACTTGGCGGCGGCTGTGGATCGCCTTGGCGGAAAGCGAAAAAGAATTGGGCTTGGATATTACACAGGAGCAAATTGATGAGTTGATTGCGCATCGGGATGATATTAATTATGAAGTCGCAAAAGCACGGGAAGCTGAAGTGAGACACGATGTCATGAGTCATGTATATGCATATGGATGTCAATGTCCCAAAGCAAAAGGGATCATTCATTTGGGTGCGACCTCTTGTTATGTCGGAGATAATACCGATTTGATCATCATGCATGAAGCCTTAGCGTTGGTGCGTAAAAAGCTGATCAATGTGATTAGTCGTTTATCAGATTTTTCTTTAAAATATAAAGATCTGCCTATTTTGGCTTTTACTCATTTTCAGCCGGCACAACCGACAACACTGGGAAAACGTGCTACGCTGTGGATGCAGGATCTGATGTTGGATTTGGAAGAACTGGACTTCTTGTTGGCGCATAAGAAACTGTTGGGATGTAAAGGTACCACCGGTACCCAGGCAAGCTTTATGGAGCTGTTTCATCAGAACAGCGATAAAGTGAAAGCATTGGATGAGCGCATCGCACAGAAGATGGGGTATGATGAATGTTATCACGTCAGCGGTCAAACCTATTCGCGTAAGGTGGACAGTCGTATTGTTAATGCTCTTTGCGGGATAGCTCAAAGTGCGCATAAATTCTCCAATGATATACGTTTATTACAGCATTTAAAAGAGGTTGAAGAACCGTTTGAAAAGCATCAGATCGGATCCAGTGCGATGGCTTATAAGCGCAATCCGATGCGCAGTGAACGCATTGCCGCATTGGCCAATTATGTCATTAGCGATGCGATCAACCCTTCCCTCACCGCCGCTACACAATGGTTTGAGCGTACACTGGATGATTCTGCCAATAAACGAATTGCGATCCCGGAAGCCTTCCTAGCGATTGACGGCATTTTGGATTTGTATTTGAATATCAGTGAAAACATGGTCGTTTACCCCAATGTAATCAAAAGCCATTTAGAAAAAGAACTTCCTTTCATGGCCACCGAAACCATCTTAATGGATTGTGTCACCATGGGTGGCGATCGTCAGGAGTTGCATGAGGCCATTCGGGTGCATAGTATGGAAGCAGCAAAATTAGTCAAAGAAGAAGGAAAAGAAAACGATTTAATTCAGCGTATTGCACAGGACCCCATCTTCCCGATGGATGAAGCACAATTAAAGGCTTTGATGGATCCCGGTAAGTTTGTCGGTCGCAGTATCCAACAGGTTGAAGAATATCATCGTGATGTCATTGCGCCACTATTGGCAAAGGAAGAAGGCAGTCTCGGCATTCACGCTGAAATTAAAATATAATTTCCTATCAATATAAGAAAAAAGGCATGGCACATTCTAGTTTCATGTCTTTTTTTTAGATAAAATGATCATACACATTTATTTCTTTATTGGATTGTTTTGATAAGTATTGATAATCTCACCATATGAAAACAGTTTGGTCGCATATTGACCGTTAAAACATGCAACGCATAACGAATTACTGTGATAGGATTCGATGAGATCCGCAATCCCCATAAACTGAAGAGAGTCTGCCTTTAAAAATTGATTCAATTCATCACAGTTCATACGGGTACAAATCAATTCCTCAAAACTTGACGTATCCACACCGTAGAAACACGGATAAATAATCGGCGGTGAAGCGATACGCACATGAACAGCTTTGGCGCCTGCTTCTTTTAATAATTGCACAATGCGCCGGGAAGTGGTTCCCCGCACAATAGAATCATCAATTAGTACTACGCGTTTGTCGGCTACAATGGCTCTGATTGCGGAAAGCTTCATTCGTACCCCGCGTTCCCGCTGTTTTTGGGTCGGCTGAATGAAGGTTCTGCCTACGTAGCGGTTTTTGATCAATCCGATTTCATAAGGCAACCCGCTTTCCTTGGCATAGCCAATGGCTGCGGAAATGGAAGAATCCGGTACCCCGATGACAATATCCGCTGTCAGATTACGATCACGATCTTTTTTGGCCATGCATATTCCGGTCTTAACCCTGGCCTCATGTACGTTAATACCATCCAAGACGCTGTCGGGACGGGCAAAATAAATATACTCCATCGCACATAAATGACAGCCCTCAGCGATGCGATAACAGTCCTTATGAATGCCCTCACGATGAAACCATATGATTTCGCCCGGTTTGATATCGTGCGGTATATCGGCATTTAACATATCAAAAGCACAGCTTTCCGAACTGATGATGTAACCATCATGTAATTGTGCATACGATAAAGGGCGTAATCCATGATGATCACGTATCGCAAATATACCCTCTTCACATAAAATTAAACAAGCATAAGCCCCCTCTAACTGGCGAAAAGCATTTTTAATTCTTGTTAAAAAACTGCCTTTCGATCGTTGGATCAAATGCAGGATAATTTCACTGTCACTGGTACCCTGAAAGATGCTTCCCTGTTTTTCCAAGCGCATGCGCAATTCTTTGGCATTGACTATTTGTCCATTGTGAACCACAGCGAATTGATGTTGAAGCAAATTGGCAAACAGTGGCTGAATATTGGCCATTTCATTACCGCCGGCGGTTGAATAGCGTACATGACCAATCGCAATATCCCCTGTTAATTCTGCCATTCGCGGATCATGAAATACTTCGCTAACCAATCCTTTGCCTTTGTGAATTTCCATTTGGTTATGATCCATGGCAGCAATACCACATCCCTCTTGACCGCGATGTTGAAGCGCATGCAGACCATAATATGTGAACACAGCCGCATCTTCTACGCCATACACGCCAAAGACACCGCATTCTTCATGGATCTCATTCTTATTGATTACTTGAGCATCATTAAATACTTGTTTTATTGATTTCATTAACAACCTCACCCAGTTTCTCACATTTCTTTCTTAATCCTACGATCTGTAAAAACATATTTAAAAATCCGCATTTCTATCGCCATGAGAAAAGGTGACTTCTTTGCTACTAGGCTTCGTTTTTTTCTGCTCATGATCACATGCCGCGGTCACAAATGCCGCAAACAGCGGATGGGCACGGTTTGGTCGACTCTTAAATTCAGGATGAAATTGGACCCCGATATAAAAGGGATGATCACTGATCTCCACCGCTTCCACTAACGTCTCATCCATAGAAGTACCGACAATATTCATACCGTGTGCAATAAATGCTTTCCGATAATCATTATTAAATTCATAGCGATGGCGATGACGTTCACGAATTTCCGTTTGACCATATGCCTCGTACATGCGACTGTTGGCTTTGATATGACATGGATAAGCGCCCAAACGCATCGTTCCGCCTTTACGAATCGTATCACTTTGATCACTCATAAAATCGATGATACGATGGGTACTGTCTGGATGAAATTCATAAGAGTCGGCATCATCATAGCCAAGCACATGACGCGCAAACTCAATACTGGCAATCTGCATTCCCAAACAGATACCCAAAAACGGTATTTGATGTTCACGGGCATATTGAGCAGCGATGATTTTTCCCTCGATACCGCGATCACCAAACCCGCCGGGAATCAAAATGCCATCGGCTTTCGCTAACATCGTATCAGGATCCTCATGTTCCAAGGATTCACTGTCTATCCACAGGATATGGATTTTCCGCTCATTTTCAAATCCACCGTGATTGAGTGCTTCTACGACTGATAAATAG
Source organism: uncultured Erysipelotrichaceae bacterium (assembly GCA_910586285.1). Classification (GTDB taxonomy): domain Bacteria; phylum Bacillota_I; class Bacilli_A; order Erysipelotrichales; family Erysipelotrichaceae; genus C-19. The sequence goes on along the minus strand of CAJUGR010000031.1, from coordinate 7,829 downwards.
GCATCATGAAGTTGTACATATTTACCGATCAACGCAATCGTGATACTTTTTTTACAGTTTTTGATCCGCTGTAACATTGCATTCCATTCTTTCAGATCAACCGGCTGCGCCGATAGTCGTAGTTTTTCACACACTATGCGCGCAAAGCTTTGTTTTTCTAACATCACTGTGACTTCATACAAAGAGGGTAAATCGATGTTTTCAATGACGCATTCCGGTGTGATATTACAAAACAGCGATATTTTTTTTATGATACTTTCCGGTAAGGAAGTTTCACAACGTGCTACGATCATGTCCGGCATGATTCCATAGGATTGTAGTTCTTTGACGGAATGCTGCGTCGGTTTGGATTTATATTCACAACTGCCGGCAATATACGGTACCAAAGTGACATGAATAAACAGACAATTCTCTTTTCCCTGTTCCTGTGCAACCTGTCGAATTGCTTCCAAGTACGGCTGACTTTCAATATCACCGACCGTTCCACCGATTTCTGTAATTAAAACCTCTGCTTTGATTTGGTTGGCAGCCATGTAGATATGATGCTTAATTTCATCGGTGATATGCGGAATGACCTGAACCGTTTCACCGAGATATTTTCCTTCCCGTTCTTTGTTCAAAACATTCCAATAAACCTTTCCGGTTGTAAGATTGGAATAGCGATTCAGATTTTCATCCATAAAACGTTCATAGTGCCCTAGATCCAAATCGGTTTCACTGCCGTCTTCTGTGACGAAGACTTCCCCATGCTGATAGGGACTCATCGTACCCGGATCCACATTGATATACGGATCTAGTTTTTGCGCCGTCACCTTAATACCGCGATTTTTTAACAATCGACCTAATGAGGCAGCTGTGATACCCTTTCCTAAACCTGAAACAACCCCACCACTGACAAATATGTATTTACACATATGCTTACCTTCCTTCTTCATATTCCGCAATGATACGTTGTGCAATCGCTTTTCTGGTTACCCGCTCATTCATTGCCGTTTTTTCAATCTGTTTATGTGCTTCTTCTTCAGTTAGATATTCATTTTCAATCAATAAGCATTTTGCCCGATCAATCAACTTGATCTCTTTTATTTGTTCCACTAAGTGTTGTTGCTGCATCATCATCGAACCATAATGATGCTGCACTGCTTTGACAAATGCTAGAAATTGGGAGAACACTTCACGAAGAATCGGCTTCATCATCGTAAAAACGCCAAAACGTTCCATTTGTTCTCGTAAAACATCGTATTTACTCTGAGCCACAATCGTAATCATGAAGGTTGAAGATGTTTCATGAAGCTTTAACAGAAAGGAGACTTCATGTGCATCCTTAGTAAAGGGAAGATCAACCAAAATCAAAGTAAAATGGCGATGCGTGCACAGACGTAATGCCTGTTCACTGTCATCCGCATAGGTAAGATCGTGAAATCCATGTAAGCACAGAAAGGATTTCAACAGTACCCTACTTTCTTTTTGATGAGCACAGATCAGTACTGAAGGCATCATCCATCCCTCCTTTTACTTGTTATCCGCTTTTGTTAAGGTCTGGCCGATGGACAGATAGTAGTTTAATAAGGAAGCAGGCAACACTTTCTTTAAGAAAGGACTCTCTTTCGCACATTCCACAGCTTCCAATAAAGATTGCGGCAATGAATCAAGTGATTCGTGGTGATGGTTCAAATTGCCGATACTTTCCGATTGTAAGGGCAATTGCTCATCAATCCCCTCCAAACCGGCGCAGATTAGTAAATAACTGGCAAGATATGCGTTACAACTAGGGTCAGGACTGCGCAGTTCTAATCGCAATCCTTCGCCGTGCACTGCCGGAATACGAATCAGTGCAGAACGGTTATAATGACTCCAGCTAATGGTGCTTGGGGCTTCGAATTCGCCCAAACGTTCATAGGAATTGGCAATCGGATTGAAAAACAGCGTCATTTCTTTTATATGTGTGAGAATGCCGGCTGTAAAATGTTGAAATATTTCCGGCTTTTCACTTGTAAAAAGATTTTTGCCTTGATGATGTAGGGATAAATGAATATGTAAGCCATTTCCGCTTTGATTCTTCAATGGTTTTGGCAAAAAACAGGCATTGATATCATGCGCTTGGGCAACGCTTTCCACAACCCAATGAAAAGTCATATATTGATCACAAGAAACCAATGCATCATCAAAGTGAAAATCGATTTCATTTTGTCCCGGTCCTTGTTCATGGTGTGAACTTTCCGGAATGATACCCATTTCCTCCAGCATCAAACAAATATCACGGCGCAGATCTTCACCGCGATCCTTGGGAAAAATATCGAGATAGCCACCGGAATCTATCGGTTGTAATACTGTCGCATCTTGCTTCTCAAATGCATAAAACTCACATTCTAAGCCGCTTTTCAGTTGCCACCCACGACTACGAATTTCTTCCAGTTTCTGTTTTAACAAACTGCGACAGTCCTTTTCATATAACGTGCCATCCGGATAGCGTATTTCACAAAAAAAACGAATTACTCGACCGTTGGAAGGACGCCACGGTAATATATCCAATGTACTCACATCCGGATACAGGAATAAATCAGAAGCAGCCACATCTTGAAAGCCGGCGATTGCACTTCCATCGATAGATATACCTTCACGAATAACCCTTTCCAATTGACTGGGCATCACCGAAATGTTCTTCGTAATGCCAAAACTGTCACAAAAGGCCAAACGAATAAATTTTACATCATTTTCTTCAATAAAGTTCAAAATTTCCCGCAACGTACTCTCCATGAAAGCATCCTCCAATTCATAGAAAAAAGGGGTCATCAAAAGAGTCACTTTCCATTTGATGAACACCCTTGTTCATGTAACTATGATAGCGAAAAGTAAGCAATTTGTCAATGAAAATTTACATAAGATGACAGATTCCTTTCGCATAATCAAAATCCGCTGGCTCCGTAATTCTCTAATACTCTGGCACTGGGATCATTCACATCACAATTCGGCCATGAACGATTAGGCATCCAGTAATCTGTGATTAAAGCAGCCTGTCCCGGATAAAAAGATTCAAAGATTTCCCGATACCACAATGCCTCTTTGGTAAAAGGCTTTGCGTGATAACAATAACGCTCACTTTGCTTGTTGAATTCTTCGTCCGTATATCGGCTTTCAGCATAAGCTTTTAAATCATCGGCAAGGGAATGACCAACCGCATCGGAAAAGGCCGCTTTCTCACGCATTCGAATCGAAGCAGGCAGATCATGATTATCAAAAGCACTTCGCAATAAATATTTTCCGATACCATAACGATTGATTTTATCACGAGGATCTATGTGCATAACATAGGAAATGAACTCGGTATCACTAAAGGGAACACGAGCCTCTAAACCGTGGGCACTGATACAACGATCGGCTCGCAAAACATCATATTCATACAATTCACGAATCCGCTTTTGTGCTTCTTCTTGAAATGCTTCCGGAGACGGAGCATAGTCGGTATACTTATAACCAAAGAGTTCATCACTGACTTCCCCGCTAAGTAAAACTTTAATATCTGTAGTTTCTTTAATATTCTTACATAATAAATACATTGCCAGTGATGCACGGACGGTGGTGATGTCATACGATTCCAGCCGATAAATCACCTCCGGCAATATTTGCCTGACCGTTTCCTGATTCATAAAAAATTCGGTGTGCTCACTGCCGATGAATTGTGCCACTTGGCGAGCATAAGAAAGATCTATAGCATCCTGTTCCATTCCAATCGCAAAGGTTTGAATGGGCGTTTTACTGTGTTTCGCGGCAATAGCACAAACCAAAGAAGAATCCAATCCCCCGCTTAACAAAAAACCAATCGGAACATCACTGTTTAAACGCTTTACGACTGCCGCTTCCAAGCGGGTACGAATCCCTTGGGTAATAACAGAAAGATCATCACAGAGAAAATATTGAGATGTTTCAGCACAATCATGATATCGATGAAATTTTCCGTTTCGATAATAACTACCGATCGGAAACGGATGAATATTTTGACAGAATGGTTGTAGGGCTTTCATTTCTGATGCAAAAGCGATGCGCTGATTGGATGTTTGATAGCCGTAGAATAACGGGCGTATACCCATCGGGTCTCGTGCTGCGATCCACTCGTTTTCCGCTGATAAATAAAGCACCAGCGCAAATTCTCCGTCAAGTTTCGCAAACATGTCACTGCCATAGGCTTCCCATAACGGTAAAAGTACTTCACAGTCACTGCCTGAAGTGAGAGAAACGTCTTTCAAATCCTGTTTAGCCAATTCTTGATAATTATAGATTTCTCCATTACATACACAATAATTGTTAAATGCATGAAATGGCTGCATTCCTTGTGCATGTAAGCCCATGATGGCCAGACGATGAAAACCCATGATACCATCCGGTAAAGTGATCCATTTTTCGCTGTCAGGACCACGTACCTGTAAACACTTTGCTGCCGTGCGGCATTCATCCAAGGACATTTGATTACCGCAAACACTGATCAAACCACACATATACTTCCTCCTCACTCAATTATCCACATATAATCCTTCATAAGGATTTTTGCTTTCTATGACTCGCTCATAAAAAGTCATATTTTCAGGCAGCGTAATACTGAGATCAGATGCGTATTCTGCCAGTATTTCATTTATATTTTGCATGGTGCTCACGTCTGCCTTTTTAAGTTGTGAAGAAGGACAATTGGCTTGTGAAAGCTGTTCCAATCGTAAATAGATCTTACCGCCATGTGCTCCAACTCCGCAATACTTTCCGCAGCAAGTATCCTGCTGTTGTAAATTCAAAACAATAAGTGTTCCGCCGGCCAAATACTCACCAAAAAAGTCTTTTGTGGTACCACCGATGATCACAACCGGTGATTTTTGTTGGTATGCCTTCATATGAATACCACAGCGACTGCCGCAATTTCCTTCGATAAAAATTTTACCGCCGCGCATTCCATAGGCCAGTGCATCACCGCAAGAACCATGTACAATGATTTTTCCTTCATTCATCGTATCTCCCAGTGCTTCCTGAGCATTACCGAATATTTCCAGTAGACTTCCGTCAAGAAAACAGCCGGTCGCATTGCCGCATGTGCCATGAAGCGTAATGTGCTTGCCTTTAGAACCTGCCGCAAGATAGCGCTGAGCACAAATATCCATGAATGTAATATCATTCTCAGCTTTTTGGATATGTTCATTGATTGTCAAAGTATTCATATATTTCGCGCTGTATTGCATAATCTCACCTGCTTCCCACGCTGGATACTCCAAGGATGCGCAGTTCATTATCATGAAGATGCAAGCCTCGTAACATCATTCGATTGCCCTTGAGTGCTTCAACAGAGCTGATACCCATCCCACCCATCATTTCCTTAATTTCCAGTGTCCATGATCGCAACAAATTCACCAGCTGCTTTTTCGCCTGTTCAAGCGATAAACGCTTGGTCAGTTCTGCTTGTTGGGTCGCAATGCCCCAATTACAGTTTCCTTTGGCACAATCACCACAAAGATGGCAACCCATAGCGATAAGTGCCGCACTGCCGATGGCAACTGCATCCGCCCCCAGCGCAATGGCCTTTATCACATCGCTACTGTTGCGAATCCCGCCGGAGGCAATCAGAGAAACTTCTTCGCGAATACCTTCTTCACACAGTGCTTGATCCACGCTGGCTAAGGCTAATTCGATCGGAATTCCAACCGCATCACGAATGCGGGTCGGCACCGCCCCGGAACCGCCGCGATATCCGTCAATCGCTATGATATCGGCACCGCTTCTGGCAATACCGCTACAAATCGCCGCAATATTATGTACCGCTGCCACTTTCACAATAATCGGTTTCTCATAGTTCGTAGTCGCCTTTAAGGCATCCACCAGTTGTTTTAAATCTTCTATCGAATATATATCATGATGAGGAGCCGGAGAAATCGCTTCACTGCCCGGTTCGATCATCCGCGTTTCTGAGACCGGCGTATGATTTTTACGACTGGGAAGATGCCCGCCGATACCTGGCTTCGCACCTTGTCCGATTTTAATTTCTACTGCACTGCCTTGATCTAAATATGCCACATCCACTCCGAATCTTCCGCTGGCCACTTGAACAATAATATGCTTGGGATCGCTCTGAAACCCCTTTGGCAATCCTCCTTCTCCGCAATTATAAAACGTACCGAATTCTTTTGCGGCAGCTAACATGGCCTGATGAGCCGGAAAAGAGATGGCTCCTAACGACATGGCGGAAAACAAAATCGGTGTCGACAAATGCAAATGAGGGTATCGCTCAATGACAAGGCGATCATGATCATCTCGCGTTATTTTCGAACTCCGTTTACCGAGGAACACATTGGTTTCCATCGGTTCTCGCAGCGGATCAATACTGGGATTGGTCACTTGTGACGCGTTTAACAACAAGTGATCAAAGTAAATAATATGATTTTTCGGATTTCCCATCGCCGATAACAAAATACCACCGGATGACGCCTGCTTTTGAATTTCTTCCAAATCCTGTTTATGCCAATAGCCATTGGGTCGCAATTCATTGCGATTAACAATGATTTTCAAGGCATATGCATGGCAAGTTTCCACACAGCGCTGACAATCCACACAAGTCAGAGGATCACTGATCATTGCTTGTTTTAAGGCATCATAGTGATGCACATGATTGGCGCACTGATATTCGCAAGCGCGACAGTTGTCACAACGCATCTCATCTCTGATCACTTCATATCTTGGTTGTTTTCTCATCATCTTTCCTCCTCGGTTGATAACGAACGACATAACCAACGCCTCCATCCAAAGAAAAAAGCGTATCCAAGTCAGGTTCCATAGAACGAATCGCACTTTCTTCACTAGCCATCCATATCGTATTATCCTTTTCTCCAATCATCAATGAACGCAACTTCAAGCGATCATTCATCGCACCAACACCATCGTCAAAGCCGAGAATGATACTGAAAGGTCCGGTAATTAACATCGAGCCTAGATTGCGTCGCAACATCGTATAATATCGCTTTTCTTCCGGCTCCATCCACTTTATTTCATCCCAAAACGGAGCGGCCAAAACATGCGCGCATTCTTCAAATGTTAAAGGCGATCTTCGCATCAAAAAATCAAACAAATAAGTAATTACTTCCGTATCTGTCAATAATGAACATGGGTAGCCGAACATCTCAATATAACGACGATTTGCATCATAGCTGGAAATTTCACCGTTATGCACCAGTGCCATATCCAGCATACCAAAGGGATGAGCACCGGCCCACCAACCAGGAGAATTGGTCGGATAACGTCCATGTGCAATCCATGTATAGGCCTCCATATCCTGTAAGCGATAAAAATCCGCTAATTCCTCCGGATAACCAATCCCTTTAAAAATCCCCATATTCTTACCACATGAAAAAACATAGGCTCCTTTTATCTTGGTATTAACCAAAAATAAAAAAGATACGATTTGTTCTTTCTCATCTTTTCCTGTCTTTGCCTGAACAAAATATCGCCATATTAACGGTACATGGGAAAGTTTAATTGAAGAATCTCTAGGAATTTCCTCTGCTTCTGATACCTGAAAAATTTCCTCAATCAAAGCTTCAGTCTTTATTTTGGTCGCTAAATCATCATAGAATAAATGTAATGCATATTCATCTTGGTGTTGAGGATAAATCCCATAACCGACAAAACCACCACCCAAGCCATTGGATCGATCATGCATCGTGGCCATTGCTTTTTTGATTAAAACGCCGTTTTCACGCTGTTTATCTTTATGAATTACAGCCGCAATTGCACAACCGCCGGGAATTCTGAACTCACCTTCGCGCATCTTATCCCTTCTTTCCTATCCAAATTATCATAAA
>CAJUGR010000030.1 GCA_910586285.1 uncultured Erysipelotrichaceae bacterium | reverse complement strand
CGACAAGGCAAGCGGTTTTACGTGCGCATGAACCATTTCGCAAAAAGCATCCATAACACCCAGCTGATAAGAGAATTCATCCATCAATTCCGCTGTGGTTTCCATTGCCGTTAACTGATGATACAGTTCGGTATTGATCGGGCATGATAAGCCATAGTGCATGGCTCTTCGGCATACCTCACCACCGAATAAATCCGCTTCCGTTTTTCGCTGTGCTTTTACATCCTGAGCCATACTGGGCATTCCCTCGGGATTCAGCGGATCGCACATAGCAGCCCACTGAATCACATCCTTATCATTCAGATGAATCCCTTCATAAAGTGCTAATTGTTGAACCTCTTTCATGGCTTTCAACATCTTATCGCGTGGTTTACCGGCATTTTGAATTGTCGCATAGGTGCCGTGATGAACTGCCGTTACTTGATTCAAGCCACAGTTTAACATAAACTTACCCCATTGATGTTTAATGATATCATCTTTGATTGTATGCGGAAAGCGGATACTCGTAAAAAAACGATGAATTTGCGCTACCGCATCCTGTTGGGCGGGATTGCCTGCCCCAAAACACAGTTCTCCGATATGTTGACAATATACGCGAGTTCCTTCCTTGGTCGCATCCATTCCTTGCGCTACCGCAGGAATCACAGTGGCATCGGGAAAATGCGCTGACAGGATTTCCTCACTGGTGATTCCGTTCACCGCGCTCATCACCAAAGTATGATCATCAATTTGATGCTTCATTGATGCCATCGCCTCTGTTAAGGCATAAGATTTCACACAAAACAGAACCAAATCAGCCGGTGATGTGATTTCATCATCTGCCACATAAGTAAAGTTACAGCGTTCTTCATTATAATAAACGCCCTCTCGCTGATAGCGTGAAATGCGGTTTCGATCAGCCACAATATACAGCTGAGCGTTTGATAAATGTTTTTGTATCGCATAAGCAAAGTTAACGCCGACCGCCCCAAGACCGATAACGGCGATCTTTCTGATCGTTGATTCCTGCATGGTATTCCCCTTTCTTAAAGTATATCTACATTATAAATATTTTTTTAAAAAGCGCAAGAAATCACCAGCAAGATGATTACTCAAGCATATAATTCCAATGATGTTATGCTCAAGCGCAGTAATCTTATATGAAAAGTTGCTTTTAATTATAGTGTTGTTACATGAACAAAGTTGTCATTTGATATATTGAAAACGTAAACCTAATTTTTTTATTTTCTTACATTACAATTGCGCTAAGAAACAAAGACATCTGTAATGGTGTCAATATTTATAGGGCTTTTTATAATCACTAGACACCATTAAAATTAAAAGCAAAGTATATGAAAAAAACGACATGCTCAACGCAAATCGTTTATATCAAACCATATTTTTCTAAAGCATAAGCGATGCCGTCTTCCTCAATGCGCTTCGTCACAAAATCAGCTGCCGCTTTCACCTCATCGCAGCCGTTTCCCATCGCAACACCGATACCGCATGCCTTAATCATTTTCACATCATTCTTGCCATCACCAAAACACATGACTTCATCCATGGATAAATGCCAGCGGTCGGCCAATGCCCGAATGCCCTTGCTTTTATCGGTATCAGTGGGATTACATTCGATAGCAGTACGATAATTCACTAACGATAAGCGACCGTTTATACGCTTTAGCAATTCATCACATTCCCTGCCTTCCTTCACATAGACAAAAAGATTCAATATTTTATCATGTTCATAAGGCTTCATTTGCGGCAAATTCAAATATAGGGCAAAGGAACCGTCTTTCTCTTTTTGAAGCGGCTCTCTCATAAAAAAATTCCCGTCTATGGTACTGTAACGCATCGTTTTATGATGAGTTTGTGCAAAATCAACGATTTCTTCTACAATCGCGGAATCCAAGCATTGTGCTTTCACAATTTCACCCTGTTCCATGACCAAGGCACCGCCGTCACTCACCATCCCGGAAAAAGGAAAGGTACGGAAAAACGATGGCGCATTCGCCATCTCCGCATGGCAGCGACTGGTTGCCACTCCTACTTTGATGCCCTGTTCATATAACTTCCACAAGGCCTTTTGGGTGGAGGACACAAAATCATGAATGCCATGATAATACATCGTACCGTCAATATCAAAAAATACCGCTTTTACAGGTGCTTTCATCACATTACCTTCTTTTCATTCGTAGTTATAGTTTAGCATATTTCACGATGAAAAGAAATGATGTTATCTTAACCCTCTCGCGCAATCAGAAATTTATGCAGAGTATGATAAATACAATCATAATCATCCTTCATCATTGCGATTTCTTTGGTCAATGTTTCGGATAACGTAAAATGGCGATCATCAAAATCCTGTAATGCCTTTTTTCCCATTTCAATGGCTTTCTTCGCTTCCTGAATGATTTCCGTATCGGTCGCTATCACCATGTTTTTGATCATGGTCATCATATCGGCAATGGTTCCTTTGAGACCGGAAGAATCCACCGGCTCCCCGTTGAGTTCCTGAATATGCCTTGTTAACATCACTTCATGGCCCTTTAACAGACTTAAAAAATGTTGAAATTCCTGTTTTAAACCGGCTTCATTCAGCTTTTCCAATAAGTCTTCAAAAACAAACGCCCCCATATGTGTACCCTTTAATAGCTGATTCAATTCTAGAATGAGATCCTCACGCTGATTCATAATTACCTCCGTTTTTCTGTGATTCAATTCTAGTATGGATGAATCTTATTCAATTATTCGCTAATGATCCGGCTTTTCGATAAACCATCCGGGATTTTCATAATACAAATATCGCTGATGATTTTCAATACGAATGGTGTAGCGTATGCCAAAACCGCCGGATTTTAACGATGCGGCCTTTTCTTTGCGAACGATGCGATCAATCGGATATTTGACATGATTATCCCATACAATAAACAAAGGTTTCACTTCGCCGTTTTTCGTATGCAGCGCCACCACTGCTACTTTTTGTTTCATCGAAAGAAATTGAGCGGATGAATCGTATGGTCACCAAGAGGATCGAAATTGGTCAGTTCCATATCCTGTTTCATTGAACAACGACGAATGGAAAACGGTCCGAAACGTTGACGAATTTCCTCCATAACCTGATCCAATACTTCCTCTTCCTGTTCATCCGCATCATCAAATAAGGAAAGCTGCTGACAGGCATGACGGGATACAAGCTGCGTAACACTGATCGATAAAGAGCGCAACGGCGTTTGAAAGTGATAATGTTGACGACATAGACTCACGGCAATCGCCACCAGCCGATGCACGGTATACACCGGTACGGTTGTGGTGGTGCGCCGTGTAATGCTGACCAACCGAGCATTACGCAGCTGAATACAAACACAGCGCGCTGCCACCTGTTGTTCACGCATACGGGCAACGATGCTTTCACACAGTACATAGGCGATCAAGCGAAAATCCTCCAGATCATAAAGATCACGAGGTGCCGTTACCCCGTTGCCGATAGATTTGATCGGAAAAATATACGTTTGCTTGGCAACCTCACTGCGATCTTCTCCATTCGCAAACAGCCACAAATATTCACCCCATTTTCCTAATGAACGCCGTAAACGACGAACATCACTGTTTGCCAAATCCCCGATGGTTTCAATCCCCAAATGACGACATTTGTTCGCGGTACTGCGCCCGACATATAACAAATCTTCCACCGGCAACGGCCAGACAATTTTCTGATAGTTCTCACGATTGATCCAGGTTAAGCCCATCGGCTTACGATAATCGGAACCCAGCTTGGCAAAGATCTTGTTATAACTGATACCGATGCTGGAGGATAAGCCAATTTCTTTCACAATGCGCTGTTGAATGGTTTTGGCAATCATCAAGCCGTCTCCGAATAAACAGCGGCTCTGCGTCACATCCAACCATGCTTCATCAATCCCGAAATCCTCAATCAAATCAGTATAATCCGTAAAGATTTCCTTCACCATGCGGGAACAACGCTGATAAGCGCTAAAATCCGGCGGTAATAAAATTAATGATGCGCAGACTTGTCTAGCCTCCCACAGCGTTTGACCGGTCTTCACCCCGGCCGCCTTGGCTAATTGATTCTTAGCCAAAATGATCCCGTGGCGCAGTTCCTCATTCCCCGCGACAGCGATCGGCACATCGCGATATTCGGGATATTTCATACATTCTACCGATGCATAAAAATTATTCAAATCACAATGCAGAATGGTCCGCTCCATACATGACACCTCAGCGTTATTTTGCGCCTGTTTCTAAGGGTTATGCGCAAGCAGTATCATATAATCTTAAACATTAAAATCAGAAAGGGATGTGCTGCGGCTCTCCATGTGCAAAAAGGCAAACCAGTGTTCCCCGCGTTGTTTTAATGTCACCTCTTTGAGCAAACCACAGCGCAAAACGTTCAATAATTCTTCATCGCACATAAACGGTATGATCAAATAACGCTTCATTTGATCTGTACCCAGTAAAAATTGTATGTGCCCGCTTTCCTTGAAAACAACCGATTCTCCTGACCATACAGCCATAAAATCTAACTTTGTTGTCGGATGACGCTGCTTCAAACGATAATACTGCTGAGCCTGCGTAACGACCTGTTGTTTGGATGTCCAGGCAATTTGATTGGAAATATAACGATAGGGAAATGCAAAAATGCGCTGTTCCTTTTGAAAAACGCCGGCGATTTTATAAACCTCATGCTTAAACGCACACGCATAGGTATGTAATTGATGGTTCTGTTCCTCATTCACGATCAATATCAGCTTCACTGTTTTCATCATTATGCCTCCGCTTTGTTCGCTCATAAATGTTATTCGCTAAATCTTCTCCTTTTCCAAAAACTTTTTTTGAGAACATCACTTCTCTTTCTTTCATAAACGCAAAAAGCGATCATTCCGCATGAGCGTAGAATGATCACTTTATTTATAAATTCAAACTTACTTTTATTGCCTGATCCACCTTCATCATCGTATCTTCCGCTAAAGTACAGATCCATTGTCCCAAACGCTGCTTATCAATCGTGCGCAGCTGTTCACATAAAATCATCGATACATAATCCAGTGCATCATTACTGAAAATGACATGCGTGGGAATCGGCGGTTTGCTCATTTTTTTGGAAATTGGTGCTACGATGATCGTATTGGAATATTTGTTTCCTTTATCATTTTGGATCACCAATACCGGCCGCATTCCCCCTTGTTCACTGCCAACCACCGGGGAAAGATTGGCATAAAACACATCTCCGCGCTTCACCATTATTTCATCACTGCCACCTGCATACTGTTAATCACACTCATCATTTCTTCCGGTCCCAGATCATCACTGAACACTGTAAACTCTACGCCGTTATAAACAGCGGATAAATGATTTCCGTCATAGAAACCAATCACATCTAATGCATCTACCATCTTACCCGGCATGATCACCGTCTGGGTACGCTCACTGCTGGCTCGCAGATTTTCTACAACGGTGAAGTTTTTCGCTCCGGTGAATTCCAATATATGCTTCTGTGTTCCCCCGGTGTTCATCTCACTTTTTCCCGTTAACTGCGCATCAAATACTGCGCTGGGATACAAAGGCAAATCAGCTTCATTAAGCTCATTGGCCGCGGTCGGCTTTTCCAAGCTGGTCGGTGCCGTAAAGTAATCCTTCGCAATATCTTGATTATATTCAACCGTATGGAAGACGATCTTTAGCTCCACCACATGATCCTGATTATATATCTGAACCCATTGAATTTTTGTATCCTGATCAAACTGCATTTCTTGTGTACTGAAATTCTTATTGTTCGGATATACTACCGGGGTTGTGATCAAATAACCATCATCATTCTTAGTCACCTCTGCCTGATCATCAGCCACAAACTGCGCCATCGACTGTAATAAATACGGCTTAGGTGAATTGAGCGGCCATTCACCCTCAAATTTAAATACCTGATTCAAAGACGGTGTCACCACAAACACCCCTTCTTCATTACGTAAAATAATCTGTTCCTGATTGAGTTCCTTATCCATAAGACTTACTTTAAAGAAATCATTCTCTTCATTTTTTTGATAAGCCACTTCTACCGCATATGTCTTTAAATCCTCGCCCTTGGTGATCTCCATATCGCCTTTTAAGATGTACGTATTCATATCATCCATCACCTTACCGAATTCTTTTTCAAACGACTTCGGCTTCAGTGCCAAACATAGCGCAACGGCCAGAATCACAACACCGGCTATGGCAATGACTTTCTTTTTCATCCGATGCTCCTCCCTTTCACTTCATCCTTAATTTATGCCGCATCCATAGAAATCATTCATAAACACTTGATATTTTCATAGATTAGAATAGGTGATAAACATGAAAAAAACGCAATTATGTGCATTATGGATACTCATATTATTTGGAATTGATTACAGCGTATCACAACTATTGGGATTTTCACTGCTATATGATCGGATTCATGATTTGCACATCATGGGAAAGCTGTATGCGTTTTTGATCGGTGTCAGTGCATTCTACTGTATGCTGTTATGTCAGAAGGATAATGAGTAATTACTTTTCATCAGGCTTCATCACCAGATGAGGAATTGGAAGAACCTTTCCATGAAAATGGAGGAGGAAATGCCCAAACATCTTTGGGCTTCTGTTTATTTTGTTTGAATCGATGCAGAAAATATATATAGATCGGTGCGGTATCACGTATTTCCACAAAGTTGTTTTCCAACAAAATATTTTGCATTTCCTTTTGATCAACAGCTGTCTTGGCATAGATTGACAATACGTTCCACCGGGTAAAACAATACGTACACATTTGCCGAACTGCTCCCCGTAAAGCACTGGTACGGATATATTCGTCAGCCAAAAAATACGTAAGTTTTGCACAATGATGAGCGATGATTTCACACTGAATCCATCCGCATACCTCATGATGATGCAAAATCACAAAAATGCGATAGCGTAATGGATTGGCATTGCGGAAAAACTGAATACAGTATTCCGCTTTTTTTAATGTATATGGATATGGGCAGTCGTAATCCCACTGTTTTCTTATGGAATGATCTTTACATAATTCCACCAGTATATCAGCATCTTCCGGCTGCCATTTTCTGATTTTGGTTTCGAACATCATATTATTAGGATGGTACTTATTTGAATATTCATGCTCATTTGTAATGATTTTAATCAATATCACCTTTTTAATCTTGTGATTTTAGACTATATGAAAATCTTTTCTTGCGTAAACAACATCAGTTTCCAAAAGCATATGAAAAACACATCATGCGATGTGTTTACACTTTTTGTGATTTGGCCTTGTTTACTGCAGGTATGCCAACCAAGGTGCTATGGGGTGGGAAGTCTTTTAAGACTACGGCATTGGCTCCGATTTTCGAATCGTCACCGATGGTAATATTGCCCAAAAGCTTCGCTCCGGCTCCGATGAAAATACGATTGCCGATGGTGGGATGACGCTTGGCATGTTCCTTGCCGGTTCCTCCCAAGGTCACACCGTGATAGATTACGCAGTCATCTCCTATTTCTGCGGTTTCTCCGATTACCACTCCCATGCCATGATCAATCACCAAGCCTTTTCCGATTTTTGCGCCCGGATGAATCTCGATTCCGGTCCAACGCCGTGCCAAAGCGGCGTTCAGACGCGCCAGAAAATACAGGTGATGATTCCAATAGCTATGAGAGATACGATGCATGATCAAAGCCTTGATATGCGGATACAGCAACAGCACTTCCAATTGGGAATGGACGGCCGGATCATACTCGCAGGTGCGCTTTATATTATAGCGAATGTCCTGAATCAGTTTCATTCAAACAACACTGATAAATATTTCTCGCCGCCGTCCGGAGCAACGGTAACGATTTTTCGATCAGGATAGTAGCGAGCCAAGCGTTTGGCTAAGGCAATATTCGCACCGCTGGAAATGCCGACCAAAATACCGGTCTGTTTGGCAAAGGCCACGGTTTCACGATAGGCTTCCTCATCATCAATTAGCAGGATGTCATCAATGAGTGAGGTGTCCAATATTTGCGGAATGAAATTGGCTCCGATTCCCTGAATTTTGTGCGATCCGGCCTCATGACCGGAAAGCAAAGCACTGTGATAAGGCTCGCCAACCACGCAGCGTATATCGGGATTAACTTTTTTCAAAGCCCGCGCTACACCGGTAAACGTACCGCCGGTTCCTACACAAGCCACAAAGATATCGACATCCGCAACCTGCGCTAAAATCTCCTGTCCGGTTGTCTGTTCATGAATGGCAGCATTTGCCTCATTTTGAAATTGATCCAACGACAGATAATGAGAATCCTCACACATGAATTCTTTCATCTTTTGCACGGCTCCCGCCATGCCCAGATCCTTATCACTTAACACCAAATTCGCACCGTATGCTTTGATTAAAGCCCTTCGTTCCCGACTCATTGACTCCGGCATCACGATAGTAACAGGGAGGTGATAAATCGCTCCCATCATCGCCAACGCAATTCCGGTATTGCCGCTGGTGGCTTCAATCAATTTGGTTTGCGATGTGATTTTCCCCTGTTCCATCGCATCCTTTAACATCCCGTAAACAGCGCGATCCTTGATACTGCCACCGGGATTCATCTTTTCTAGTTTAATATAGATATTACTGCTTTCTAAATGATATATCGGGGTATGCCCGATCAGCTTCATCGCTTCCTTCATGGAAATCCTCCTTTACTTATTATTATTGATTCTCCATGAAGCCGCAACATCGTTCCTTCGGCAGAATCGTGATGCGTAGCATTGTCCGTGTTTTTTCTCGGTTTTCCTTGTTACTCATGCGAGGCCTCCTTTTCTGTCATATGGAACATTATATGCTTCACCATGACTTATTTGTCTATTATGCCATAGATAGGGATAAACTTCCAGCAAGATGCTGCTATTTTCTGAAAGAAATTCAATATGCAAAAGAAAAAACTTCTGACTGAAATTATTTAATAACCAAACGGCTGTAAGGACAATATTACATGAATGCGATTCTCTTTATCATAATTGAGTTTTACATAGCTTGAACAAATGCGATCCCCACTGTGACAATTCTGACACAGTCCGACATGAACACACGGTGTTTCTTTGTGCAGACGCACACTGTTAGCCGGTGCTGCCACCGTTTGAATACGCCGAATCGCTGCCGCTTCATCTTCCACAAGCTTATTCACACCGACAATCAAAATAACTTTTTTGGGTCCGAAAATCATCGCGCTGACCCGATTGCCGTGACCATCGACGTTGATGATTTCTCCATTCCATGTGATCGCATTGGCACTGGCCAAAAACACATCCGCGTAGAAAGCTTTGCGTGCTTCTTCATCACTTTGTTCGCGGCTTAATCCCGGTTCATTATGCGATTGAAAAGTAATGTTGCGCTTTGCCAACATATCCAAAATGCCGGTTTCTTTTAATGTCATACTGCCCCCATCACAAACCAAATCCCCGTCCTTTATCATCATATTGACCAATTCTTGAATTTCCGCGGCATCACTTGCAATATCCACATGAAATCCATTTTGTTCTAACGCCTTTTTACAGCGCTCACAATGAACTCTTTGAATCATTTCCACGTTTTGATCCATCTTCCTCATCCTCTCGTTGATAAATTTGTTTCCATTCTTGATAGTGTTGAGCATTGGCTTCAAGCTGTTTCCTTTGTTCATCTGTGATCTTAGCAATAATCTTAGCCGGACAACCGACAACCACACTGCCGGAAGGAATCTCCATTCCCTCTTTCACCAATGCCCCTGCGCCAATGATACAATAGGGATGAACGATTGCTCGATTCATGATAATACTGCCCATACCGATCAGACAATGATCTTCAATCGTACAACCGTGTAGTATCGCCCCATGTCCGACACTGACATCCTTACCGATAATCAGAGGATCATCAGGATCCGTATGCAGAATACAGCCATCTTGAATATTGGTGTTTTCACCGATCAATACGGCATTTTGATCAGCCCGAATCACCGCATGAAACCAAACGCTTACCCCTTTGGCAATATGCGCTTCACCGATCACATCCGCATCCGCAGCGATCCATGCTCCTTCGTCTATTATTGGTTTTTTTCTGTTTACCTTTTTGATCAAGATTTCACTACCTTCTTTCTTTGATATAAAAGAAGGAGAGCGCATCGTCCTCCTTCACTGCTTCTTATTTTAACTTCGCTGCCGCCGCTTCATCCAAAACCACAACCACATCCTTATGATTTTGTAATACGGATGCCGGGCAATCGGTACTCGGAGCCTTGTTAATCATCGCTGCCACCGCATCGGCTTTATTGGCACCGGTCGCAATCAATAAGATTTTACCGGCTTTCATAATCGTTGCGATACCCATCGTAATCGCATGTGTCGGAACTTGATTGATATCACCATCAAAGAAGCGCGCATTATCTTGACGAGTCTTTTCCGTCAGCGTAACGATATGCGTTTCTTCATCAAAAGCCGTTCCTGGTTCATTGAAACCAATGTGACCGTTACCGCCGATACCCAATACCTGAATATCTACATGAACATTTTCCATTGCCTTTTCATAGGCTTCGCAATCGGCCTTGGAATCTCCATAAGGAAGGTGAACATTCTCTTCTTTGATATCAATTCCGGAAAACAAATTCGTGTGCATAAACGTATAGTAGCTTTCCTTATGATCACGCGGCAATCCTACATATTCATCCAAGTTGAATGACTGGCATTGTGCATAGCTGGTTTGATTTTCCTGATGATCCTGAATCATATTGCGGTACAAGCCAAGCGGCGTTGATCCCGTTGCCAAACCAAGCACCGCATCCGGCTTCGCACTAACAACGCTTTTCATCACCTCAAAGGCTTTTTTACTGACCTCTTCATAATCTTTTAACACGAATACTTCCATTGATACATACCTCCTGATTGTTGTCTATATCATACCATGTTTCCCCCTTTGTTTCAATAAAAGTAACCTCTTTCCCGCTATCATTAGGGGATGTTTGACAATAGCCTCATCTTTCGCCATCGAATCATCGAAGAATGCAAAGATAGTAACTGATCATATTTGTGATTAAAACACTTCAATCGAATAAGAAGTGGTAAAAGTTTTCCCTGGGGATAAAATCATCGTTCCCTCACGGTGATAAAAATCCTCTTTCACTTCCGTATAATCCGCATGGCCGTACCATGGTTCAATACAAATAAACGGCGCACCCTTTTTCGGTGTCCACAGAGCCAGATAAGGATAGCCCGCAATCGCAACCTTTACGCCATGGCTCTTCCCCTTTAAGGTTAAATAGGCACTGCGGCAATTTTCATAAACAACCACATTTACATCGGTAATCCACTCATAACGAAGCGCAATATCCTGTACTGTCACATTCTTCTTTTGAACGGGTTTTTGCTTGTTTGGATCAAATAAAAGTTGATTTACGTGTTCTTCGTTAGAAAACATCAAATGATAATCCTCAAACGCTTCCCCTTCACATAACGGACATCGAAATCCCGGATGTAAACCGAAGGTAAACGGCATATCATCACTGCCTGTATTGGTAATATGATAAGTGATCGTACACTTATTTTGTTCCAGATGATAGCTTACCTGATAACAGAACGGAAACGGATATTGTTTTCGGGTGGCTTCATCATCGCACAGTTCCAACGTGATATCATCTTCACCCTGTTCAACACAATGTAAATCCGCATAACGTATCAACCCGTGATTTTTCATCGCATAGGTTTTACCATCAATTTCATAAGTTCCACTGTATGTATTGCCAATGATCGGAAACAAGCCGGGATTCTTGCCGCTCCAATATTCCGTATCACCCTGATAAAGATATTGAATGCCACTCTCTTTATCCAAAAAAGATTCCATCTCTCCGCCTTTGGTACAGAATGTCATCATATAACGCTCATTTTCCAATTTCATTTTCTACACCTGCTTTCTTAACCCTATTATAGCGTATATCAGAAATATTTACCAATCTAAAATGATCGCTTGAAACGTTTGCCTCTAACAGAGTAAATCGGAAATTTTTATGAAAAGCGTAGGAAAGAATTGAAATTTCCTATCATCAATGTTAAAATAATAGTCGCTGATAGCGGAAGTAATGACTTTCACTATCAAAAAAGCATTCATGCCGACGTGGCTCAATGGTAGAGCAACGCACTCGTAACGCGTAGGTTGGAGGTTCAATTCCTCTCGTCGGCACCATTGAGATTATAAGTCGTTCTTTAGCGATTTACTACACATAAAGTTCATAATATTTGATATTATGGGCTTTTTTCATTGGTTAAGGGAGTTGATGAATTTTTATGAAAAAGACCATAGAAAATTTAGAATATCCTTGTGAAATTAAAAAGAAACTAAATTGAAAGTTAGCATGGGAAACTTAGAAGTTGAGTTTATAGACGGACATTTGATAAAACAAACCTAAGTGTTCAAGAACCATATAAGATAATCGTTAGTAATAAAAAGAATACTTTTCCACCACTATAATACAAAATACAATTTGGAATGGTGGAGAAAGTGGCACAGGTATAATTATTGTATTTGTAGAATTAGTTTTAATAATGCATTTTACATATTTATAAGTTAGAAGAAGTCAAAATAAAATGGATAACTATTGATACAAATTACAATTTATGCAGCAAATGATATTTCTTTAAATCAAGATAAACGATATAACAAACATATCAAATATCAATGAACTTATTTTTTACTGGTGAGTCCCCCCCCATCAGTAAACGCACAGTGTGATAATACAAGCGGAGAAAAACCGACTCCCAATCAGGTCACTTATTATTTAAGAAATTTAGGTGTTCAGGGAATATTCGATCAGATCAGCGGAATCATTGTCGGCAAGCCTCAGGCAGAAGTATATTATGAAGAGTATAAAGCCGTATATAAAAAAGTGCTAAAAGAGTTTCATCAGGAGTACTTACCGGTATTGTATAATGTGAATGTCGGCCATGCGGGACCGATTGGGATACTGCCCTTAGGAACAAACGTACAAGTCGATTTTACCCATAAGATAATTATCATTGCGGAAACTGTGACCCAATCATAAAGCATCATCAATGATAAGATAACCATGAGTAATTTTACATAATGCTTTGCGCCGACAAACATAAAAACAGCGAACCCTACAAAACGGATAGGCGTTTCGCTCGTTTTTTATATAGCGATAACAAATTATTTAAAGTTATTCATAATAAAATCATTAAGCATCGAGTCATCATATCATGATCGTTAAATAAAGCGATTCTGAGAAGTTTTATAAGCATACAATTTTGCTTTTATGGTTACAAATAAATTAAATATTGTGGCTCACCAAGACCAAGAATATAAAAATCACCCATGGTTATGGGAGATTTTAACAATTCGGAGCGAGTGTTGTAGTTGTCTACAACTCTTTTCCAATAACGAAAGAGTACCTATAATCTTCCGTCATTAGTAATGATAAACTACTTTTTAAGCATTTATGGAATTAAAAATTTTTTTACAATATTTCGCATAAATCGTAATTTTCATTACTTAATCATAGATCTATAAATTGCATAAATAATCCATATAATCCAAGAATAATTCCAAATATCAAATATAAAACTAACAGATAGGTAAACTAATGCAAATATAATTGAAATTATCCAATTTATTTTTTTATTATCCATATTATACCACCTATTAAATTATAATGTTTAAAATTCTTTATTTTTATATACTTTCTCTGATATTTTATATGAAATATACAGCAGTATAATTGTAACTATTGG
This sequence comes from uncultured Erysipelotrichaceae bacterium, assembly GCA_910586285.1. Lineage (GTDB taxonomy): Bacteria > Bacillota_I > Bacilli_A > Erysipelotrichales > Erysipelotrichaceae > C-19. The sequence continues at coordinate 2,539 of CAJUGR010000030.1, read as the reverse complement.
CAATATAAATGTCAAATAATTATTTAACATATCTAAATGTTGAATAATCGGTTTAAAGTCAACATACTTTGAAATTAAGCTTGCCAGAAATCCAAGTCCAAACGCTCCAACAAAAATTCCTATACGAGCCTTTTCTAACCCAAATTTATAAATTACTGGATACATAATTGATTGCATTATAATTGTAGTTGATAACATTACCAACACCATTTCTAAAATCGCTCCAAAATCCAGTGTATTATCTTTAATATAAGTACTTATAGCAGTGATTATTGATACTCCTATGGCAATCATAAAAAGTAAAATAATTGTAGCTATATATTTTGACTTAATACTATTTTTTCTTCCATCTGGAAGTGCAGTAACATAAGCATCCCACTTATTATAAGCATCATAACTAAAAGTTGAAAGCATAATCACAACACTCATAAATGGTAATACAAATGATATATTCATTTCACCATTAAAGGTAAAGGACATAAAGCCAATCACAATAAATAAAATCACTAAAACTTTAATGTTGCTTTTTACAAGTAAAAAGTCTTTTTTTATTAATCCTTTCATTATTTCACTCCTTTAATCATCATTACCATAAGATCTTCAAGTGTTATCTTATCTATTGTATTAATACTATATTTTTTATTAAATTCTTTCTTATTTTCAACTAATACTTCATATTCATATTTAGATTTTCTATATCTAATAAGATCACTATCATTTATTTTTTTAAATTCAGTTTCAGTACATTTGACAATACCGTATTCTTCTAATAATTCATCTCTTGTTTTAGATAGTAATATTTCACCTTTATTAATAAATACTATATAATCAGCAATATGTTCTAAATCAGTTGTAATATGACTTGATAGCAATATAGAACATTCTTCATTTTGAATGAAGTCTTGAAAAATATCTATAACTTCATTTCTAGCAACAGGATCTAAACCACTAGTTGGTTCATCAAGTATTAAAAGTTTGGGATGATGCGAAAGAGCAGTTGCTATTTCTAGTTTTTTTCTCATACCTTTTGAAAAAGCTTTAATTTGTTTATTTGTGGGTAATGAAAATTCTTTTAAATATTTAAAATATAATTTTGAATCCCAATTTACATAAATATCTTTCATAATTACATTTATATCTGTAGGATTTAAAATTTCCGGAAAAAACATATCATCTAACACTATTCCTATATCTTCCTTGACAGCTTTATCATTTTTCCTATTATTCATACCAAATACATTTATTTCACCAGTATAATCATTCACTATATTTAAAATAGATTTAATTGTTGTAGTTTTTCCAGCACCATTTTCACCGATGAATCCCAAAATCATTCCTTTTGGTAACTCAAAACTAACATTCTTTAACTCAAAATCGTTATATTCTTTTGATAGATTTTTAACTTCTAAAATATTATTCATCATTATTCCTCCTCGTACAAAATATTTATCATTTCTAATATTGTTTTCTTGTCAACACTATTTAGTTTTGCAATACGAACTGCCTCATCTAATAATAATTCTATTTTATTTAGCAATTCTTCACGAACAACTTCATCGTTTATTTCAGCCACATAGAAACCCTTTGATGGAACATTTATAACATATCCTTCATGTACTAACTCTTCATAAGCATTTTTAGTTGTTATGACACTGCATCTTAAATCTTTGGCAAGAGATCTAATAGATGGCAATAATTCATTTACTTTTAATTCATTTGAAATAATTTTAGCTTTAATTTGCTCTTTTATCTGTTCATAAATTGGAATACCACTTGAATTACTGATTATAATTTCCATAATTCACCTCGCTTGTACATATACATTATATACAGTATATACAAATTTGTCAATATAAAAAACAGAATTATAAAATCTGTCTAAATATAGGATTTGCTTGATAAATTGTAAATCGTAATGCTTCTAAAAGGATTTAACATATTCTATTAAAGGTTTTATTATTTCTTTGCCTGATATATCATAAGACTTTTTTATAGAATTCTGCATAACTATATCTTCTTTTTTTATTGTTCTTTTTTCTAACATTTTAGATGCCATTTTCATCATAGTTTTATCTAAAAATCCCATAATTTCATATTTCAAACCTGCTGGAATATAAAAATGTTTAATATTTTTTAGTTCTTCTTCGTTTAAGTTGTTTGTCATTGTTTAAGCCACATTCTTAATAAATGCTAAAAAAGTAGTATTGTTTATAATGATTTTATGTGGTTCTAAGTGGTTAAATTAGGGTTGTTAATACGTTTGATACTACCATTGATAATCTTCGGTGGAGTATGACAAAACTAACAAATAAACTCAATACGTTGTTTAAGACTATTTTCCATTTCTAACTCTTGTGTAGTAAACTTTATCATAAAAATCACATCCTTTCCTTGTTAATTCTTTTGTAAACACAAAAAAATCAACCCGAACGGATTGATATGTATCTCAAGTTCAAACTATAAAAGTTCGAACAGAAACGTCACTGGAGCGAGTTGGGAGTTCTAAACGAACTCCACTCACTAATTAACTTATAATCGA
>CAJUGR010000029.1 GCA_910586285.1 uncultured Erysipelotrichaceae bacterium | reverse complement strand
TTGTATTAGTGAACACGGGCAAATGACTGCCATCTGCATATATTTTATGTTATAATCTTAATGGAACATCACCAAAGCGTGAGGATAGAAAAGGAGAATGAAAATGTTAGCTGAGGTAGCGGAAAAGTATTACGCACAAGGATACAACTGTGCAGAGAGTATCATTCGTGCCGGAAATGAGGTGTATGATCTACATTTGCATGATAAGGATATGGTCATGACGGCAGCGTTTGGAGGGGGCTTCCACATTGGGGATGTATGCGGTGCATTGAGCGGCGCTGCTTGTGTTGTTTCTGCGCGCTATATCGAACACAAGGCACATGATCAAATGGATGTGATCAGACCTTTGACCCAAAAACTGGTCATTGCTTTCCAAAAGCGTATGGGTTCACGGTTATGTGCCCAGATAAAGCCGGTATTTCATAAACCGGAATTGAAATGCCATGACACAGTAGTAACAGCAGCACAGGTATTGGAAGAAGTGCTGCAATCATGGGATGCAGAACATCCGGGTACGGCACTTGCACAATAAAAAGGGTAATTATCACAACCTTTATCATCATTAGGGATTCATTTCCAACATAGTTTAATATTAAATATACAGAGTCGTTACCGATTTTATTTTGCATAAGAAAAGACTGCAGATTTTGCAGCCTTTTTTTCGGAATCCTTTAACGATCCGATGGACCTTAGGATACCTTGAATGATGCTACTGGACTACTGTTCCTGGTAGTAGCATCCTTCCTCTTGTGCAGGAGGGAATCGTCTGTCCTTCTCCATGTCTACGTCTTCGTTGATAACTTTTCCTTTGCTGTTGTAGCAGGAATATTTACCACTCTTCTCGCAGTTCATGCCCGGACGGTATTTCTTCTGTGCCATTTCTAACACCTCCTGATGATAGTTTGGTTATAACCGCAAAGCTTATACATATTTCTTTTAAAAGTTGCATGTCTTTTGCTGTCATGAAGTAATAAGGAATCACTTTGACACTTCCTGTCGTTTTTACAAGAAAATTGAATTATCGCGGAAGAATGAACGATTATATGATATAATAAAGACTATGAAAGGAGTCATCCTATGTTTGATTACTTCACTTTAAACAATCTAATTCAATTCATAAAATTAATATGTAATATAACCGTAGTGTGGGTAGCGTTTTATTTCATCCTGAAAATTGTCAAAAACAATGCACGAACCATTCAGATATTCAAAGGCATTATTTTGATCTTCATCATTAAAGCATTGGCTGATGTATTGGGTTTGAAGGCGATTGAGTATTTGGCAGATCTCTTTGTTCAATACGGACCGATCGCAATCATTATCATCTTTCAGCCGGAAATTCGGGCGTTGTTGGAGAAAATCGGTAAGACCAATATCTTCTCCAGTATTTCTACTTTGACCTTGAATGAACGCGAACGGCTTGTGGATGAACTGGTGAAGGCATGCGGAGAAATGTCAAAGACCAAGACCGGCGCTCTGATTTCCCTTGAACAAGGGCATTCCTTAAGTGATTTTATCAAGACCGGTACGCCGATGAACTCGGTGGTTACCAGTGAATTGTTGTGTTCAATTTTTGTTCCGGGAACACCGCTTCATGACGGTGCGGTAATCCTGCAAGGAGTAAAGATCGCCTGTGCGGCAGCTTATTTCCCGCCAACAACACAGGATTTACCGACCATGTACGGGGCTCGTCATCGTGCCGCAGTCGGCATTAGCGAAATCACCGATTCTATTACGATTATCGTCAGTGAGGAAACAGGTAATATTTCGATTGCGGAAGGCGGTAAACTCAATGTCGTCACGGAAAAGAGCCTGCGTGAATTCTTAACGATGGTGATCTGTCAGACACAAAATGAAGTACAGGGTGAGAAGATCAGTAAAACCAGTGACAGTGAAAAAGATATTGAACCCGGTAATGATGTAGGAAGGGAAGTTGACGACAAGCAAAATCGTGTTTCATCCATCTTCCATAGTAAAAATAAAACCGAAAAGAAAAAAGGGGTGAAGAAACGCTTTACGAAAGCGAAAGATGCAGAAAGTGATGCACATCCGACAGCCAATGCGGAAAAGATCGGCATTGCCAATCTGGTAGAAGAAAGCATGCCGTTGGATCATTTGTTTGATTCGATTGTTTCGGATACGGAAAGTAAGGGTCGATCTGCGCCAGCGCAAAAGAAATCGGCAGCTAAGCCAAAACAGGAAATGCCGTCTCAGCGCAAATCATTGCGTAAATCAGCGGATGAGGGCGAAAAGAAATCAGACGCTGTCGATGCAATGATGAATCCCACGGTGAAGTTGGAAGAACCTCAGCCTGCCCCGGTGAAGAAAAAGAAAAAAGCACTGTTGAAAAAAAGCGAGATCATTCCGACAACCGGTGAAACGCAAAATCAAAATACGGCATCGTCACCGGAGGCAGATTTAAAGCCAATGGTTAAACCGACGACCACGGCAGTGGCGGTGAAACCGGTGGTGAAGCGTTCTCATGCGAAGCAACAAAAGGACGCGGCGGCATTATTAGATGACGTGATTTCACCGGAAGCGATCGTATTGAATTATAAAGAGGATAAACAAACGAAATCCCAGAGTAGAAGAAAGAAAAGTTCTCGATCCACTCATGAAGGAGGTGAACGCTGATGGCTAAGAAAAAGAAATCGCAGCTAAGCGCGGAAGGAAAAACCGAGTTAGCGAAAGCGATTGCGGAAAAAAGTCAAACCTTTGCGAAAACTTATGCCAGTATGGAAACCAGCGTAGCCCGCTTCTTCCGTTGGATGAGCAGCTGGATTGATCGTCTGTTATTTAATCAGAAGCATGGCAAACTGGTCGCGTTGATTATCGCATTGCTATTCTGCTTTATGGTCGGAAGTAATGATGACTTTGATTTGTTTAAGGCAAATCGTGAAGTGAAAACTTTAAATAATTTAAGTGTAAGTACCATTGTCTCTGAACAGGCCTATGAAGTCAGTGGAATCCCGGAAAATGTGACGGTGGAAGTCATTGGGGAATCCAGTGATTTACAAATGTTGAATCTTCAGGACAATTACCAGATTGTTGCTGATTTAAGCGGATTGACGGAGGGTACTCACGATGTGACCTTGCAGCCGAAAAACTTTTCCTCCCGCTTGGAGGTTATCATCAAGCCGAGTACCGCAGTGGTGAGCATCAAGCGTAAGGAATCAAAGCGCTATACACTGGGTTATGACTTTGTCTATACAAGTAAAATGGATTCGATTTACGCGTTGAGCGAGCCGGAATTTGAACAGGGAGAAGTTGTTGTTCGAGCATCCAGTGAAACTTTGAATAAAATTGCGTTTGTTAAAGCTCTGATTGATGTATCCGATGTAAACTCCAACTTTGAAACTGATGCCGAGATTGCGGCCTATGATCAGTTAGGTAATCGAATTCAAGTGGATATCCGACCGACATCGGTGAAAGCGAAAGTACAGGTGTCTACACCAAATAAGCCGATTCCGATTACTTTGATTCCGAATGGTACAATGCCGGATGGCAAAGCCATTGCATCATACAAACTGGATTCGCAGGCCGTAACGATCTATGCGCCGGAGGATGTATTGGAATCTATAACGGAATTACCGATCTATATTCCGGTAAACAATTTGAATTCAGATCAGAAGATCACTATGCCGATCAATTTACCTTCTAAGGTAACCAAGGCGTCATTAAAAAATGTCATGATCGATATTAAGATCGAAGATGCACAGAAAAAGGATATTGCGAATATTCCGATTCAGTATAAGAATGCACCGAGTGCCAATTACGATGTGCGCGTGGTCGGTAACGGATCAAGTACGATGAAGGTGACTTTGGTTGGCGCGAAGGCACAAATTGAAAGCATCAATAAAAATGATATTACGATTGTGGCGGATTTCAGTAGCGTTAGCGAACCGGGTGTATATGATATACCGTTGAGTGTCTCCGGCACCAACAAGCTGGTAACCTATGAATTATCAAGCCAGACAATCAAATTGGAATTCAAGAGTAGGGAGTGATTTTATGAGCAGATATTTCGGAACAGACGGGGCACGAGGACGTGCCAACGACACTTTGACTTTAGATATGGCAGTTCGTATCGGCCAATATCTGGGGTGGTATTACAGTAAAGAACGACACGCAAAATTATTGATCGGTAAGGATACACGCTTGTCCGGTGATATGTTTGAAATGGCCTTGGCGGCCGGCGCAAGTTCTGCCGGAGCTGAGGTGTACCTCTTGGATGTATGCCCGACCCCGAGCGTATCGTATCTGGTTCAGCACGAAGGATTTGACTGCGGAATGATGGTATCCGCCAGTCACAATCCCTTCTATGATAACGGCATCAAGTTGTTTAATCACCTTGGAATGAAAATGAATCCCGCTGTGGAAGAAGAAATTGAGGATTATATCGATGGTAAAACCGATATTGATATGGCGATCAATGAGGCTCTCGGTCATGTGATTTATTGGCAGGAAGGTCTTACAATTTATGAAGAATGGCTGAAATCCTTAATTGATTGTGACTTCAAAGGAATGAAGATCGCATTGGATCTGGCTAACGGCAGTGCGACCTCTTGTGCGGCTTGTGTATTGCGCGATCTCGGTGCGGAAGCTAAGGTCATTCACAGCGAAGCCAATGGTGTGAATATCAATACGGATTGCGGGTCTACCCATCCTGAAGCCTTACAAAAACTGGTACGGGAAGGAAAATTCCAAGCTGGCTTTGCCTTTGACGGTGATGCCGATCGTTTAATTGCGGTGGATGAAGACGGAAACTTGATCACCGGTGATCATACGATGTATATTTGTGGATGTGATATGCATGATCATCACACCCTCAACGACAATAAAGTCGTAACGACTGTCATGTCCAATCTCGGTTTGTATCGTGCATTGGATCGCAGAGGCATCGAATATGAACAAACTCAGGTCGGTGATAAGTATGTATTTGAATGTATGAATGAAAATAACTACTCGATTGGCGGTGAACAGAGCGGACATATCATCTTCAAAGAATATGCGAATACCGGTGACGGTTTGTTAACGGCAATGCAGCTGTTAAAGGTGATGAAGAAAACGGGAAAATCGCTCAAAGAATTGAGTGAAGATTTATTCATTTATCCGCAGCTGTTAATCAATGTTGAGGTCAAAGACAAACAACAGGCCTTACATGATGAAGGATTGTTAAAAGAGGTCAAAGCAGTAGAGGATGCATTGGGGCGTGACGGCCGAATTCTTGTGCGTCCCAGTGGTACCGAACCGTTGGTGCGAGTCATGGTGGAAGCGAAGAGCGATGAATTATGTGAGCGCTATGTTAATCAAGTCGTAAATTATATAAAAACAAAAGGACTATAAGAAAGTCCTTTTGTTTTTTGCTTTTTTACTGTACAATGTTAGGGAGGTGTTAAAGATGAAAAAAGTAATTTGTGTTGTTGAAGATGAAGTAGCGATCAACGATCTCGTTGCGCAATATTTAAAAAAAGAAGGATACGAGGTAAGATCCTATTATACATATGAAGAAGCTAGCGCCCATGTCAGTGATGATGATGTACATTTGTGGATTTTGGATATCATGTTGGATGATAAAAGCGGTTTTGATTTGATTGAAGAAATTCGTTTACAGGAAGCGGAAATTCCGGTCATTTTCATGTCGGCCCGCGATAAGGAATTTGACCGCATTATTGGCTTGGAAAAAGGCAGTGATGATTATATTACCAAACCGTTTTCTCCGAAAGAACTGGTATTGCGTGTCAATAATGTTATGAAGCGCGTTTATAAAAATGACAACAATCGTATCACCATTGACGGTTATGAACTGGATGAAGAACAGCGAAAAGTATTTGACGGCGGTTTGGAGATTGATTTAACCACCAAAGAATTTGATCTCTTGATGATGTTTATCAAAAACAAGGGACTGGCATTCTCACGGGAAATGATTTTAACCAATGTATGGGAAGAAAACTATTACGGCAGTGATCGTGTGGTCGATGATACCTTGCGGCGACTGCGCAAGAAACTGCCAAATTTAAACATTCATACGATATACGGCTTCGGCTATCGGCTAGGATAAGACATGAAGCGTTTTTCACTATTTATTAAGCGTTTAACGCTGTCTCAACAGTTATTTACGCTAATCTTCTTTTTCATTATCTTTTTCTTCGCATTCTTTTTTGTGTATTTGAATCAAAAGGTCGATATTGTCATACAAACCAAAACCTTTGCGGATCTAGAGAACACACAAAATACGATTGCGGAAAAGCTGCGTTCTGATGAAAATGCTTATTTGTATCTGGATGTGGGTGACTTCTCAATGACCAATATCATCATCATTCAGGGTAAGGCATATTATTTGGGTAAGGGATATGAGGAGATCGACATTTCCTCACCGCGTTATTATGACATGTATGAGAAAGCGATGCGGGCAACCTATGTGCCACAAACTTATACGTATATGGGAGACAAAACCTATTACAGCGTGGTAGCCGTTCATGATGATGCGGTGTTGATTACTTTTACCCGCAGTGAGGAATTAAGTACATTTAAAGATGATTTGGTTTCATCGGTGATCAACCTGACGGTCATGGTTGTCGGTTTCTTTTTCATTATTTTGATGAGTTGGGTGGCATCGTTAATCCATCCGCTGAATCAGATTCGTAAATATATCGAGCGAATGAAATTCAGTACCAGTCTGCCTGATCTTAAGGTTAATCGTGAGGATGAAATCGGTGAATTGGCGGATGCTTTGGTTTCCATGCATCATGAACTGTTAAAACAAGAGCGAACCAAAGAGGATATGATTCATAATATTTCGCATGACTTAAAAACACCGATCGCTACGATCAAATCATATGGAGAGAGTATCAAAGACGGTATTTATCCTTATGATACACTGGAAAAGAGTGTTGATGTCATCATTGAGAATGCCGATCGTTTAGAGAAGAAAGTGTATAGCTTATTATACTTGAATCGGGTTGAATATTTGGTTTCCCAGGATACCGAAGGTGCGCAAACCCCAATGAAGAGCGTCATTGAAATGGTATTGCTTAATGTTAAAGTGATCAATCCGGATATCGAAATTATTACTGATTTAGAGGATGTATTCTTTGATGGATTGGAAGAAGCATGGCGGGTAACAGTGGAAAACATTATGGAAAATGCGCTGCGCTATGCGAAAAGCCGCATTGAGATTACGCTTCATGATCAGGAACTTACGATCGCCAATGATGGGCCGTGTATTGATGAGGATCGCCTTAAGGTGCTGTTTAAGCCTTATGAAAAAGGAGAGGGCGGAAAGTTCGGGCTTGGCTTATCGATTGTCGCTAAGGTTGTACAGGCCAATCATTATGAAGTCAGTGGTGAGAATACCAGTGACGGTGTTATTTTCCGCATTGACAGAAGCAAGGCATCATAAAAAAACATAATATAGATCGGAAGAGGTCGATTTACGTCTGGAAACAGACGTTTTTTTTTATGATGAAAGTGAAAGGTGATTCATATAATGTACGGAAAGCGAGGGATATGATGGACTTGATCATAATGAAAAACGCACAGCCGTTACAGATTCATTATACTCTGGAAGGGTGCGGATCAGCGATGATTCTGTTACATGGTTGGGGTCAGGATATCCGCATGATGAAATTTATATCCGATCATTTTAAAGCGAATTATCAAGTGGTGAATCTGGATCTGCCCGGATTTGGAGAAAGCGATGAACCGCCTTGTCCCTGGCAGTTACAAGATTATGTGGAATGTATTTATCAATGCGTGAAAATGCTGGGATTAGAACATCCAATCTTGGTGGCACATTCCTTCGGCGCGCGAATTGCGCTTTTGTATGCGCGTCAATTCCCGGTAAAGAAAATGGTATTGACTGGTGCGGCCGGTATTCGCAATCATCATTCGCCCCTTTACTACGGTAAAGTGGGATTGTATAAAATCAAAAAGCGACTGGGGATAGCCTGCCATATGGGCAGTGCGGATTATCAAGCTGCCAGTCCGGTGATGCGTGGGGTACTGGTGGCGAGTGTCAAACAGGATCTGAAACCATTATTAAAGGATATTACGGTACCAACCTTGTTGGTATGGGGGGAAAAGGATACCGCTACACCGCTGTGGATGGGTAAGGTAATGGAAAAGCAAATGCCTCAGGCAACATTGGTAGTATTGGAAGATGATGATCATTTTGCCTACTTTCATCAACCGCAGCGATTCTTGGCGATCATGGAGTATTTCTTATGATGCGCTTTTTGTTCATCGTGATCATGCTTTTTTATATGAGTGTGCCACTGAAGCGCTCGCTGCATATGATCCAACAAAACCGCTACCAAAGCGGGCGCTATCAAACATGGCTGGGTGCGGCGATTCAGCGGCAATCGCGGCAAATCTTATGGCAGACAGCTGCTTTTCTGCCTTTATGTGGTTTGTGCTTTCTTCCTGATTCCACCGCAACGTGGATGTTTTGTTGCTTCTGTTATGCGTTGTATACGTGGATGTGGTGGTATCATGAGCAGCAGCAATCTTATATTAAAAAGTTGGTTGTTACCCATCGTATCCGCCGTTTGGCATTGATTCAAATAGCGGTGCTGATTTTGATTATTGTTTTGGGTATGGTATTTTTATCAAGGCGTATGCTGCTTTTGATTCTGCCGTTTGGGTACTTTTTACCTTGGGGAACACTGTTTTTAGCGCTGTGGATTTTGACACCGGTGGAGCAGCGTATCCGTGCCCGGTATGTTAAGGATGCCCAACAGATATTAGGCAAACGTGATGATCTGATGCGGATCGGAATTACCGGCAGTTATGGCAAAACGAGTGTGAAACATATTTTAGCAGCGTTACTTTCACAACAGTATTATACGTATAAAACCCCTCATTCCTATAACAATCTGATGGGACTTACCTTGTCGATACGTACTCAGCTTCAACCCCTTCATCAAGTTTTTATTGCGGAAATGGGAGCCGATCATGTCGGGGAAATTGAACAACTGGCGCGTTTGGTGCAGCCTGCGATCGCAATCATTACCGCTATCGGTCCTCAGCATCTGTCCACATTCGGATCACAAGAGAATATTGTTCGAGAAAAGATGCGATTGGTGGAACGGTTGCCCAAAGACGGGATCGCTGTTTTGAACGTGGATAATTCGTGGATCCGCGCCTATCCGCTTTCTCATCCTCAAACAATCATTACTTATGGTATCCATGAGGAAACAGCGATGATCAAAGCGGTTAATATTCGCTATCAAGCCACCGGTACAAAGTTTGATGTCATCACTCCCGATGGTTCTTTTTCCCTCACAACGCGTTTGCTGGGGGAACACAATGTGTTGAATATTCTTGGGGCAGTAGCCTGTGCCTTGGCGCTTCATGTTTCGCCATCCAAGATGATATCGGCCGTTAAGAATTTGCCTTATACAGAGCATCGTTTACAGGCGATTGATATGGGAGGGTATACGCTGTTAGACGATTCTTATAATTCCAATCCGGAAGGAGCGTCCTATGCGCTGGATGTATTGGCAGCGATGAGTGGCAAGCACTTTCTGATGACACCGGGATTTTTGGATTTGGGAGAGGCTACGGCGGCAGCGCATCAAGCGTATGCGCAAAAAATGGCGACCTGTGCCGATGAAATCATTCTGATCGGCAAGCTTCAAACCGTCGATATTGATTCAGAACTGCGAAAGATACACTATCCCGATCCGCAAATTCACATCGTTGATACCACCGCAGAAGCCTTTGCTTATTTGCGCGAACACGCAAGTCAAGGAGATTGCGCGCTGATTGAAAATGATCTGCCCGATGCTTTCAACCATTAACCATTTTGTGATAAACGCATAGACTGATGTGTGAAAGCAGGTGGTGTAATGAAATTACGAATCGGCGTGTTATTCGGCGGAGCGTCGGTGGAGCATGAAATCAGTATTCTTTCGGCGATGCAGGCGATGGATCACCTGGATCCCGATCGCTATGAAGTGATTCCGATCTATGTCGCAAAGGATCATTGCTTTTATCAAGATGCGCTGTTAAGGGATATGAAGAACTTTAAGGATTTGGATGCGCTGATCACTAAGTTAACGCCGGTAACCTTATATGCGAAAGGCAATGGTGCGGCCGTTCGCAAGCTTACAGGTTTGTTTAACAAAGAGCGTGAGGTGGATTTGATTTTTCCGATCATGCATGGTACGTATGGCGAGGATGGCAGTGTGCAGGGGTATTTACGAATGCTGGGGATTCCGTTCGTTGGCAGCGATATGGCAGGTGCGCTGATCGGTCAGGATAAAGTGATTATGAAACAGCTGTTAGAGGGAAATGGTCTGCCGCTTGTCGATTGGTTTGCCCTCAGCCGCAGTGATGCACAATCAGAAACGGTATTGCCGCAATGTGAGGCACTCGGATTCCCGCTGATTGTGAAACCGGCGAATCTCGGTTCCAGTGTCGGTATACAGTTGGTCAAGAACGCGGAAGAATTGGATGATGCATTACAGGAAGCGTTTTTATATGATGACCACTTAGTCATCGAGCGATGCCTAAGCGAGTTGCGAGAATATAACTGCGCGGTGTTAGGGGATGAATGTCATATGCAGGTAAGCTGTGTGGAAGAAGTATTGAAAGGGGATGCGATCCTTTCCTATCGTGATAAATACGAAGGAAACGGGAAAAGCAAGGGCATGGTGTCTGCCAATCGCATTATCCCGGCATCGTGTTCGCCACAACGTCAAGCAGAAATCGAAGCCTTGGCGCAAAAATGCTTTTCTGTATTGCGTGGCAGTGGGGTAGCGCGCATTGATTTCCTGTTGGACGAAGCTACGGATCAAATCTATGTAAATGAGATCAATACGATCCCCGGCTCACTGTCATTCTATTTGTTTGAACAGAAGGGTCTTACCTTTTCCCGGTTGTTGGATGAATTGATCAATCTGGCTATTGAACGACAGCGGAAACAATCACAGATGATTTATTCATATCCATCGAATGTATTATCTTCTTACTCTAGCGGCATGAAAATGGCCAAGTAAATCATTACCTGGGAAATAAGTAAAAGCGGAAAGCGGTACCGTTTCGTGGCGGTGCCGTTTTTGACTTTTGGTAGGAGGCATTACATGAGAGAAGCCATTGGAGGAAATAGGGGGGGATAAGCCGGAGTATTTGCCACTGGCTCGACAAGATATGGTTGATATTGTTCGCTAAAATCCACTGCGGCGGAACGACTGGCTGTCGAGCCGGTTAAGGCTGAGGACGGTATAAAAAAGTTTTCATATGCTTATTCTGAGTAAACACGTATTCGATCTTTAGCGCACGAATATCGAAAAATCCCGGTGCGAAATTACTTTATGTTTTATTGGGTGGATGCGATGATAAGGAAATAACAATAGCAAGTGTGATCTAAAAAAGGCAGGATTATGAACTGCTTTTTTTGAGAAAAGTGAAAGTAAATCATATAGATATGTATTAACAATTATGATATGATTTCATCAATGAAAGGGAATAAGAGGTGAACTTGAAGATGACAATAAAACCTGATGAAATTATACAGTATTGTCTTGAAAACTTGGATGGCGCCGTTAATGTGGACAGTTGGGGTGAAAAAGGCATTTTTTATAATCCTCATAAGACTTTGAAGCGAGGCGTTTATATTTTAACCATTAAAGAAAAAGACGGAGAAAATGACAGAAGCTCTGATTTGAACAGAGAAGGTGTATATCGTATCAATATCGGCGTGAGAAAAGATACCTTTCAACAAATGTTTAAAGAAATACCTAAGCGCCCTGCGAAAGGAGAGACGGTAAATATGGATTATGATTTTACAACGATTGATAAGATCATCCCTCATCCTGTATATGCATGGATGGGATGGATCTGCTGCCTTAATCCGACAGAAGAAACTTTTAATGAATTGAGACCACTTATTCAAGAAGCCTATGAATACGCAAAGGAAAAATATCAAAAGAGGAAATGAATCATGATTTCATTGAACTCGTTTAAAATGTTCTTAACATATTTTAAACTTTATATCGAAAAAGCAAAAAACATGATACAATAAAAGCATCCGATATGATATGGAAAGAGGAGGCATGGATATGATTGATGATGTTTTTGCGCTGGGCTTTGATATTTTGACCAAGATTCGCGATACGCAAAAGGATGCTTTGGATCAAGCGGCCAAAAAGATTGCGGATTGTTTTCTGAACGGCAAAACCTTTTATGTAACCGGGAGCGGTCATTCTCATACGGTAGTGGAAGAATTTTATGCCCGTGCCGGCGGATTGGCGTTTGTCGTACCGATTTTGACCAGTGAATTGACCTTAACCGAACATCCGACCAAGAGTTCCTTACTGGAGCGACTCAACGGTTATGCGGGGATTTTGGCTGAATTATATGGGGTTGGAGAAGGGGATGTGGTGATGATTGCCTCCAACTCCGGACGCAATGCATATCCGGTGGAAATGGCTTTGGAGGCAAAAAAACGCGGTGCCGATGTGATCGCTATCACCAATTTGGCTCATTCCCGTTCGGTATCTTCACGTCATGACAGCGGTAAAAAACTAATGGATATCGCAGATATTGTGATTGATAATTGCGGCGTTTCGGGTGATTGTGCGATGAAAATGGAGGGTTTGGATACGATGGTATGTCCGACTTCATCTATGGCCAATACATTCATTGCTCAAGCTATCAGCGTCCAGTGCTGCCGCTATATCATGGATCAAGGAGTAACCCCTCCGGTATTTGTCAGTCTGAACAGTGAAGGAACTGAGCATACCAATGATGAATACTTTGAAAAATACACACGTTTGTATCAGAAAGCAACCAGATAATTTATTGTTTGCGTTAATGAGCAGATTAAAATGATCTGCTTTTTTTATTTTTGAAACTTTTTGCGGGAAACTAGGAACTATATCAATGAGGTGATAAAATGATCGATCAAATAAGCCTTGAAAAATTTAATGAAATATTTGATAAGACTTATAATAATGTATTGAAATTTGTAGTTTGTAAATGTTCGAATATGGATGATGTAAATGATATTGTTCAGGAAATCTATATCGAGTTGTACAAGAAATTAATGAAAGCAAATGATATTCAAAATATAGACTCCTATATTCTCGGTATTGCTAAAAACAAGATTAATAAACATTACGGACTATTATATAAATTTAAAATGTTATCTTTAAACAGTCATGATGTTAAAGAACAGGAAATAATAGAAAACATACCTAGCGATATTGATGTCGAGGATATTACGATCAAAGCTATGGATCTGGAAATCGTTTGGAAAGAACTCCGAAAGAAAAAGCTTATTGTTCAAAAGATATTCTATTTATATTACAATTTGGACTTTACAATAAAAGAAATTGCAAGAGAATTATCTTTAGGTGAATCATATATTAAGAATTGTCTATACAGAACTTTAAAAGAGTTACAGAAATTCATGAGAAAGGATGGTGAGTAATATGTCTAATAAAGATGTTTTTAAAGAGCTTTATTCAAAAAAACTGAATAAAGAAAAAAACTATAATAAAATAATGGAAACCATAGAAAGGAAAAACAGAAGGCTGAATCAATATTTAAAATGGTCTTTAGCGTCAATATGTTTAGTAGTTGTTACTTGCGGAATTATTGCGTTTGGAGGTAATATTCATTCATTATTAACACCCGATAAAAAAGTTGTTGATAATAATGTTATTTTGAACATTAATCATGTAAGTAATGAAAAAGGATTGGTAAAGACAGATGCTGATGTAAAGGAAGTTAATGATTATAATGCTCCATATTATGAAGTGTTATCGGATTTGGAGATTCCAGAAGATTTTGATGATAAAGAGTATATAAATGCTATATATACTAAAAGTGACAGAGACAACAAAGAATACGACTATTTAATGCAATACGAAAAAATATATAAAAATAGTAGCAATCATAGAAATATAGTCATTGGTTACTCTGAAAAAAATAAGCCAATAAGAGATTATTATTTTGTAGATGGTAAAGTATCTAAAATAGATGATTTTGAACTTATTATCTATCAATATGAAAATTCATATATGACTGAATTTAAGTATAAAAATCTTAATATTGATATTGAAACTTCTGATATAACGGAAGCAGAATTGGCGGCATTATTACAATCTATAATTAAATAGCTATTAAAAGAATCAAATGTCCTATATGATATTATGCCGGTGTTGTAAGCGCGATACCGGTTTTTCGACACTTTGAAATCATTGCAGTGAGCAAAAAAAAGGCTGTGATTGAAGTATAATCACAACCAAATTTATCAGTGTTTATCGGTATGATAATAGTTATTCAAGAATTCCGCTTTGTATGCTTCAAAGTTGCCATTGATAATTGCTTGGCGTGCTTCTTCCGTTAGACGGATAATAAAACGCAGATTATGGATGGAAGCCAACTGATAATATAATTGTCGTTTTGCCTGTTGATCCGATTTGAGCAGGGAACGCAATTCCCCGCGCGTCCAACCGGCTTGGCAAGTCGGACAATCGCATCCTTCATCCAACAATTCATCGCTATCGGCAAATTTTGTGATATTGAAATAACCGTATTTGGCATAGATACGGCCATGGCGTGCCTCACGAGTCGGGGCAACACAGTCAAAGGTATCGGCGCCCATTTCCACACCGATCAAGATATCATCGGGATGTGACAATCCAAGTAAATGGCGCGGCTTCTCTTCCGGCAATTCTTCACAACACCATTTCAAAATCTCTCCGAGGCTTTCTTTTAAGAATGCACCGCCAAGACCATAACCGTCAAAATCCATCTTGGCGAGTTTTTTCGCTGTGGAACGACGCAGATCTTCCCAACGCCCGCCTTGTAAAACGCCGTAGAGGGCTTGATGATAGCCTAGATCGTCACAATGCTTTTTATGTTCCTTTAAACTTCGTTTTGCCCAGCGTTCGGTGCGCCCCAAGGCTTCCACATTATACTCATAGCTATCGGCCAAGGAGGTCAATTCATCATAGGCCATGTGAATATCGGCACCAATTCGGCATTGAATCTGCATGGATTCTTCCGGACCGATGAAATCATCTTGATCGCTAAAGGGATCGTGAAATTTCACTCCTGCTTCACTGACCTGTGTCAGCCGATCTTTAGGATCGGTATTGATGACTTCTTTTTCCCGCTCCATACTGACAACTTTTCCCAAGCCCGAACCCAGTGACATGACTTGAAATCCACCGGAATCGGTAATGGTCGGTCCGTTCCATCCTGACCATTTGGCAAGACCGCCTTTCTTTGCGATGGTATCGGAAAGATTGCGTAGATGGTATCCGTTACTGAGCATGGCTTGTGCATGAATTTGCCTCAAGTCATCCATCGAAACAAAGCGCACTTCTCCTTTGGTTCCAACGGACATGAAGGCCGGCGTTTTAATATCCCCATGCGGAGTATGAATGATTCCGGCGCGCCCCAGTTTTCCATCAATTCGTTTCGTGATTTCAAAAGAAAACTTATTCTGATTTTGATAGTCACACATAGAAGGGCTTAGCTTTTTGGCAATGGCCGCTTCTAAGGGAGATAAAAGCAATTCCAATCCCATGCCTGCGATATAGGCAAAACCCGCTTGAAACAGAAATTCGGAAAATGACAGTACGCCAAGAAAAGCGATGGTCTCAAAAATAATCGAATCGATCAAATGAGCAAAGGCGGAAGAACCCAATGCTCGAACGATAAAGCTGGTCGCAAAGATGCTTCGACTGTTTTTCATCTTAATAAACACGGCATTGTTCAATAAATTAGAAGCGGCATAGGCGAGTAAGGAGCCGATGATGATCCGCGGCGCAGATCTTAATACAGCGTGATAAGCACTTTGGATACTCCAACCCGAATAAGGAGGTAAAGCGATGACGATGGTAAAGATAAGGAACGCAATGAAATTAAGCAGGATAGCGGATAGGATAATATTTCTTGCGACTTTTTTTCCATAAAATTCAATGATGAGATCGCCAAGAATATAGGTTAGGGGAAAGACGATCACTCCGCCGTTTACGGCAACACCAAAAAAATCCCACAGCTTCATCGCGGCAAGATTGGATATTAATAAGGCACCGGCCGAAGCCGCCGCAAAATAAATCAATCGCTTTTGTTTCACATTTGACATGGGAATATTATAACACAAAAGATGATTGATGGAATATGCTTTTCCACGGGGAGTCATCATTCCATAGGAAATGACTGGCAACAAATTAGTAAATAAATGGTTTGTGGTTGTCTTTATTAATCATTCATCATCCCAATTTGCGATATAGCCAATCAAATACGGCATTGGAAACAGGAATGCCAAGGGTGGAAATATTTCTGCCTGTCCTTACACATCGGGGTCAATTCTTACATATAAATTCGCTGATTTCTTCAAGTTGTCGTTTCCTTATATCATT
>CAJUGR010000028.1 GCA_910586285.1 uncultured Erysipelotrichaceae bacterium | reverse complement strand
ATTAACAGCCGCGCATAACCGTCCTTGATTTTATTGATATCAACTTTCACCGTATTCCAAATCCCCAACGCATTCGTCAACATATTACGATTGGGATGATTTTTGGCTTCTTCTTCGGTAATCTCTCCGGCTTTTAACAAATCACGCACAAAGGAATGATCTTCCGTCAGACAGATAAAATCGTTACCATATACACCGTAAATGCGGGAATCTCCGATATTGAATATATATGTTTGTTTGCGAGTATAGATTATACCTACACAGGTTGTTCCCATGCCCTTTTGCATCGCTGATTTTGCCGACTGCATAAAAATCAGGTCATTGGCTTCCTGAATCACATCTTTCAGCCAATGCTTCACATCCAAATCATTTTGAAATCCGCTTTTTTGTAAAAAGCGCTCTTTCATATGCCGTACTGCCATATGGGAAGCGACATCACCGGCCAAACCACCGCCGATGCCATCACACACCATAGCCAAAATATCATTTGCTTTATTTTCCACGATCAGATAGCTGTCTTGGTTTTGTTTGCGATGTAATCCGATATCA
The DNA here is from genome assembly GCA_910586285.1 of uncultured Erysipelotrichaceae bacterium. GTDB lineage: Bacteria > Bacillota_I > Bacilli_A > Erysipelotrichales > Erysipelotrichaceae > C-19. Next base: position 15,891 of record CAJUGR010000028.1, on the reverse strand, counting down.
CTGGCTCCAAATGCTTTCATCCCTGATTTGCCTCCTTCTGTAAATGCTTCACCCGAAGCTGTCCGCACGCCGCATCAATGTCACCGCCATGTTCCTTGCGGATCGTACAGCGCACGCCGTATTTCATCAACGCATCATAGAAAACCATTGCTTCCTCATGATGCACACCTTGAAACCCTTTCTCATCCACCGCATTATACGGAATCAGATTCACATAGGCATTCAAACCGCGAATTAAATCCGCCAGCTGCTTGGCGCATACTTTGGAATCATTGACACCCTTTAATAAAATATATTCAAAAGTCAATCGACGATTGTTTTCATCACAATAAGCATGAATTGCTTGAAATAACTCTTTTAGCGGATATTTGCGATTGATCGGCATCAAACGATCCCGCAATTCATCATTGGGAGCGTGTAAAGAAATCGCTAAATTATATTGTGTATGTTCCCCGGCGAATTCGTAAATACGCGGCACAATCCCACATGTAGATATGGTAATGTGACGAGCCCCGATCCCCAATCCCCGATCGTGGTTGACCGTAGCCAAGGCATTCATTGTAGCCTCATAGTTATCAAAAGGCTCTCCGCTCCCCATCACTACCACATGAGAGAGTCGTTGTGAACGCTCATCCAAATACCGCTGTACATACATGATTTGAGCCACAATTTCTCCGGCGGTTAAATTGCGTTGTTTTTTGGTTAAGCCACTGGCACAAAAGGCACATCCCATATTACAACCGGCCTGTGTGGTAACACATACGCTATTGCCGTAATCGAAGATCATTAAGACGCTTTCGATCAGTGCCCCATCCGTCAGCGCAAATAAAAACTTCGTTGTTCCATCGGCCGATATCTGAATATCCCGCAGTGTCAGCGGCGATATAATAAACTCTGTTTTTAATTGTTCTCTTGTCTCTTTTGACAGATCACTCATTTCATCAATGTCAATTATCCGTTTGCGATATAGCCATTGAAATATCTGATGTCCCCGAAATTTTTTCCATCCGTTCATCAAGGCATATTCTTGGATCTGTTCATAATTAAATTCATACAAACTTCTCATGATATCACCGTATAGTATTTTACCATAAAGATGTAAGCAACACAAAGAATTCAAATCGAAAAGCGCCTATTTGTTGATACATAAGCAACTTCATGTTTTATCATTCGAACTGAAAGATATCAAAGATGAATAAATAGAATTTTATAAATAATATTCATATCCCCATTGAGTTTGTATGACAAACGACATACAACAATAACAGAGGTGAGATGAATATTATCTATCAGATTGAATGCACAAGCTAAAGAGGTATTAAAAGAAGTTGACAATTTTGGTGATAGTGTATCTGAATATATTCGTAATAAACTCATTTTATACAAGCAGAATTTGTAGTCTTATAATCAAGGGTAATTCGAGGGAATTTCCCTAACCATTTTTATCACTTTGCTTATAAGAATATCCTTTATTGAAAAGCATTTTATATGCTAATATAAGTTATCGAGTAAAAAGGTGTATCTTTTGATACACCTTTTTCATATGCCTTCTTCCTTATGCAAAAGGCCATTTTTCATTTATCATTATGAATCCATTTCATTATCCTCTTTGGTTATCATTTCCACATGTGTGGCATCAATCTGATGAAAATACGTACTGTAAAATTGCTTCATCGCCTTGATCAAATACTCCGTATCCTTCACACCGGCTGTTTCATAACAGGAATGCATAGCTAACTGCGCAATTCCGACCTCAACCGTATTGATCGATACATGAGACTGTGAGATATTGCCTAATGTACCGCCGCTCATTTTATCGCTGCGATTCGCAAAGAATTGAACCGGCACTTGAGTACGTTCACAGATTTCCTTAAACAAGGCAAGCGACAATGCATCACTGGCGTAAGACTGTTGAGCATGTGATTTTATCACAATTCCTTCGTTCATATAGACACAATTATTGACGTCTGTTAATTCCGGATGATTGGGATGTACCGCTTGGGCATTGTCCGCACTGACCATAAATCCCAAAGCCAATGCTTTATGATAGGCCTCTTCCTCCATTCCCAATGCTTGATTAATCCGATATAACGTATCGTATAGGAAGGTAGAATCCGCTCCCTGTTTTGTTCTGGAACCGACTTCTTCATTATCAAAGCAGGCAAAGACTTGAATCGTTTGAGGGTGAAAACCTTTAAGAAAGCCCTGTAATGTCGCAAAGGCACACTGGAGATCATCCAAGCGCGGCGCCGATACAAATTCTTCATGCGCACCCCAAACACTTGGCTCATTACGGTTGTATAAGTAAATATCCATACCGCAAATATCCTCCGGCTTTACTTTCAATTCCTTGGCAATGCAGTGCTTATAATCATTCTTGCCGGTTTCACTGCCGCCAAGTAACGGCAACATATCCACCTGTTTATTATAAGCATAACCTTGATTGACATCACGATTCAAATGGATCGCAACATTGGGAATCAACACCAGATCACGATCAATTTTTACTAAGCGTGTAACAAAGGAATTTCCTTCTTTTACGATGACCCTGCCTGCCAAGGAAAGCGGTCGATCCAGCCACGCTGCACATAACATCCCACCATACCCTTCGGTATTTAAGCGCGTATATTTACCCTGCATTTCCAATTGAGCATTTTCTTTCACTTTAAAAGTGGGAGAATCGCTGTGAGATGCGGCAATATGAAAACTGTAATCATGCAAATCAGTTCCGACATGAAAAGCAATGATTGAAGAATGATTTCTCGTCACATAATATTTTCCGCCGCATCGAAGCTGCCAAAGATTTGCCTCCGATAATTCTTCATATCCTGCTTCTTGTAATTGGGTTGTAATAGTGTTAATCGCATGAAAGCTGGTCGGACTGGCTTTGATAAACTCTATTAATTCTTTCGTAATTTTTTTATCCATTTCCTTCACCTCATATCATTTTTTATATGTTTTGTAAAAAAACAAGAGATCACAATACCACACTTCTTTTTTAATCGTGACTTGCGATTTTTTCATTATGTTCCAGCATATGCCAAATACCGGCAAAATGCGCAGCGTTGCGATACGTCAACGGACACACCACCTTCATCTTCCGTTCAGCGATTCGCAATTTCAAAACCACCTGTAATATCGCTTGGTCTTCCCAACACATATAAGCTTGGATTGTTTCATAAGGATAGAAATGATCCGCATCATATAGTCCTTCTTCGCTGATATGTATTCCTTCCAGCGAATCTTTCATATATAAAAGCTGTTGAATCACATCGGGATAAAAGCAAATTTTACGCTCTTGTCCGATATATCGTCCATAGCGTTCATGAAGTACCTTTATCATTTTTTCGTAATTGCGCTGCTTTACCTCCTGACGATGTTGTTCTTTCTGAACCCATAATGTATGAACTCGTTTGTGAAGCAATTTTTCATTGCGCGCTGCTTCATGAATTCGCATCAGATCAACGGCATCGTTGAATGCATTATGAATAACCGCTCCTTCGATACCGTACACAAATTTTAAATCGTCCAGTGATAATGTCGGAGAAATTATCACTTTCTCCCATACGACTTGTCGAGATAAAATCCGTTGTAAATCAATGATTTCTTCAAAAGCCGATGGCAGTGTCACTGCCTCAAAAGCAGCGTGACTGCGCAGTGTTCGCGCATCATCCGGCCCAAAGCTGTATAACCGATATTCTTTATCGCTATTAGATTGAATGAATTGAGCCGCTTCCTGAATGACCTGCGCGAATGATCGGGCACGACGTATATCCTCATTTTGCAGCTGTGTCATTTTTTGAACCACGCGGCTCAGTCTATGAAATCGCCTAGGGCGAATCAATGAATAATAGGATCTTTGTCGTTTCCCATTCGCATAGGCGACAATGCCGATGGATACGAGACACTGTACATGCGTCCCATGATCATAAACGGCGTCAAACTCTCCATCAATATAGTATTCCATTCCTTCACATCCTTACCATGGCTAACGAATCGGTGCCTGATAGAAGCGCCCTTCCACCATTTCGGTTTTTGTCACATTGATGAAAGCAGTCTGATCCACTTCCTTAATACGATGCATCATGCCTTTTACATCCGTGGTATTAACAACGGTATATAATAGTGTCCGTGGCTTGCCGGAATAGGTGCCGATGCCCTCCAAGCGTGTCACCCCGTGATGGGTGGAGTGTTGAATGATGGGTATAATGACATCTGGCTGTGAGGTGACAATGAGCATTGTCATCCGTTTATAGCGTGTATGCAGGGTATTAATGATCTGTGTAGAACAGAATTGAAAGATGATAGAATACAAAGCACTTTCCCACCCAAACAATGCTCCGGCAATCAATAACATAATGACGTTAACTCCCATCACATAATTCCACGCCGACTGTCCGGTTCGCTTCGATATCCACATGGATATAAAGTCCGTACCGCCGCTGGATGCATTGCCTTTTAACGCAATACTTAATGCTACACCGTTGATAATGCCGCCGAAAATCGCAATAAGCAAGATATCTTCGGTAAGATTAACTACCGGAAACAGATCCACAAATAAACCGGTCAAAACGATCATCAAAATCGAATATGCCGTAAACTTTTTCCCTACCATCTTAAAGCCGATATAGGCAGGAAGCGCATTTAATGCATAATTGACCAAAGAAAACGGTATTTCCACTGAAAAATAGGTTGACGCAATTCGCTGAATCAATACCGTTAAACCGTTAAAACCGCCGGGAAACAACCCGCCGGCGTTGACAAATGTATTTAAATTCACCGCCGCAATGGCAGCGCCTGTTATTACACAGATTAAGGTGATGAGATCTCGATATTTACCCTGCTTATAATTCATACAAATAAACCTCACTTTGAATCCAATAGTATTATACTATCATTTTAATTGAATACAAGAGTGCCCTCCCCTTTTTCTGCATTTGCGTAAATAAACATCATTAAGGATGGCGCAGTTCTTTCAGATGTGAACTTACAATCAAGATTAATCCTATCCATAAAAACAAATCGGCCAAATTGAGAATCATGGAAAAATCAGCAATCGAAACCAAGAAAATATCTCTGACATAGTGTAAAAACAGACGATCCAAAAGATTACCGCACAATCCCCCCATCATGCATAACAAACCATAGCGGCTCATATGATCATCACTTTCAACATGATGAAAATAGCTGAACACCAATAACAGCGATAATGCAGTAATCAAAATCACCAAGAAAGTGTGTCCTTCCACTATATGCAAAGCCGTTCCGAAATTCTGAGCATCGGTAATACAGAAAAAACGCCCCAACACCAAAATCTCATCATCGAGTTCCACTGTTAAATTCACAATAAATTTTGTAAGCTGATCGATACATATCAATAAGAGTACCCACCTGATATCTCGTTTGTTCATTCCTTCACCTGCTTAATTCCGTTACTATTATAACAATTTTTTTCGCCATTTACAAAAAAAGAAACGCAAAACCATTGCGTCTCTTGATCATTCCATTCGTAATGTCGGCTTTGTACGTTCAAACCATGCATGAATTTGATATAGATAAGCCAACAGCTGCGGGCCGCTCATCAATTGACCGTACCAAGGCAAGGTAAATGCCGAGCCACCGCTTTCAATCAATGCTTTCAGTGCTTCATCATCAAATAATTGATGCAAAATACTATCGGGATTCTTATACACCTCAACCATTTTGGCTTGAATCAGTTCACGATATTTAGGATTGTGGGTTTTCGGGAACGGATTCTTTTTACGATGTGCTACATTTTGCGGTAATATATCCGCAAACGCTTCCCGCAGAATTCCCTTTTCTTCATTACCGGCAAATTTCATCTCCCAAGGGATATTATATACGTAATCCAAAATACGCACATCCGCAAACGGCGCACGAATGGTGACATTTGCCGCATCTCCCATACATACTTGTCGCGTTACCAGTGTCTGCATAAACCAATGCAGGCAAAGAACGGTATGAATACGCGCACGTTGATCTTCCTCACTGTCACCGTCTAAAAAAGAAATGTCACGGATACTGGCTTGATATCGTTCATCCAAATAACCTTCCAAATCCAAATCCTGCAGCGATTCATGTAATAATGCTTTACGCTCTCGTGTTGAACGCAGCCATGGGAACGTGTCAAGACTTGCAAGTTCTTCCCGATAAAACCACGGATAACCGCCGAACACCTCGTCACTGCATTCTCCGCTCATAATCACATCGCGATCGTTTTTCACCTGTTTGCACAGCCAAAGCAATGCCGCATCCACATCCGCCATACCCGGTAAGTGGCGAGCATCCAAGGCAGGAATCAATTCATCACACAGCTCACTTTGTTGAATGGTAAACTTGGTATGTTCACTGTCTGTTGCTTTTCGCATCGTATCAATAAACTCTTGATCCAGCGAAACCTGGTACATATTACCTTTAAAATTCTCGCTGTTGCCTTCATAATCAAGACTATAGGTATACAACGGCTGTTTCTCTTTCGCCATCACTGCCGCAATAATACTGGAATCCAAGCCACCGGATAAAAAGGTTGCATCACACCCTTCACTCTGCCGTTTAATCGCATCCTCTACCAGATAGCGAACATGAGCCAAAGTGTCTTCATACGTATCAAAATGCGGCTTACTGATCGGATCGTAATACTTCTTAATGGTGATTTGATGATCATGAATGATCATATAATGCCCCATTGGTAAGGCATAAATATCTTGATACAATGTGCGGTCCTCAGTGATGCTGGGTCCTAGGGCAAACAGTTCGCGCAAAGAACTGCGGTTGACCACCGGACGAATCCATTGGGTATCCAAAATATCCTGAATCGCATTGGCGATCAAAATCATGTGATCCTTTGCCCGGGCATAAAATACCGGGCGCAAACCCATCTGATCCTTAGCGACAAATACGCTCTCTCCATCATCAATGATCAGCGCAAAAGCACCTAGTAAATGACTCATCATGCCATGCCCCCATACGCGATAAGCATGAACAATCAGTGCATTCACATCAAGACCGTCTGTACTCACTCCTTTATGCCGTAGGGATTTTCGCAATTCCTTTTCATTATACAATTCCCCGTCAAATACCACTCGATACGGTTCAGAACCGACTGTCACCGTCTTAAAATGATCAAACATATGGGTGCCGCTGTTGATGACGCTTCTTCGCTCTGCCCACTTGGCTTTTTCCGCCTTCTCCGCATACAATACTGCCAAATATTTCATAAATTACCTCCCATCAACATCATATGCGAATGTCATGCATTGTTTCCTTATCGGATATAGATTTGATAGTGATCTGCCCGATAGGATGGTAAGGTAAGCCATTGCAAGTGCGCATCAATATCCTGAACGATGGAATTCGTTCTATGATGAGTAAGCTGACAGTATTCTTTCAATAAAAGCATGTCACGATAAAAATCACAACAGCGTGATTGGATTGCGATCGGTGCTTCATTCTTGATAACCTGCATATATAAATTCACCGCCGCATGCAGAATCATCGATTGATGAAGATTACACCAAGCGCTTTGACGGCGCAAAAGCTGTTTATAATCACGTACTGCGATCGTATCCCGGATACTTCCTTCCACATTCACGACTTCAAACAAGTCCTCCGCTACCGGAATCATGTTATTTAAATTAATGGCACCCAAACGTCCGTGATCCATTTTGATAAAATCTATTTGATTGCGCATTTTATCATGTTTTTGTTTCGGCGATGTCAACGGCGCAAAAAAATCCACCGCATGGATCGTAATCACAATACCGATAAAAGGGCGTTTTTTCGCCCCTTCATTATAGGGAACTTTTTCATCAAATTGGCGCAGATACCGACAATACTGCGCATCAACATCATATAAATTCATTCGTATCCTATCCACTATAAAAGGCTATAAGATTTCCGACTATTTCACCGGGATTCTTTGAGCCCATCCTCTTCTTTACGGATATCCTTAACGGACGCATGAATCAATCCCAGTAATATCACCACGCTCCATAGGATAATCTTGTCTTTCATTGTAGCCTTTTGATTTTGTTTGTTTTTCATCCATTGAAACATCTCTATCGCCGTCCTTCATAACAAATTCAAATATGAAACATCATTGTGTATATCTGCCTTTTATCATAACCCAAAAGCTGCGCTTTATCAACTGTTGCTCAGGCAAACAGAATATCATCATTGTTTTTAATGCGCTGATTCATTGTGGAATAGTCCTCACCTGCGCTGTTTTCAATACTCAACTGATTCATTCTGATTGTTAACAAATAGCTGTAATGAAGACAGCGTCGCATCTGCATTATGGCACTGCGATATTCCATATCCGTCAATAATTCACTGTGATCCGTAAATACGAATCTTGTTTGATAGCATTCCTTCACAAGCCGTTTCACGCGCCAGTAATTAATCCAGATGCGCTGCGATGAAGCGGCAGCGATGCTTTGAAATAACAAAATCCCCTCCCGAATATAAATCGGCGCTTTCTGACGAATGTGCAGAAAAGCACAGGCCGCTTGTTTTCGCCCGATTAAACTACTGCCATAAAATTCACACAAGCGATTTAAATAATCATTACAACGCATCGGCAGCGTATAGTTCTTTGCCCTTTCAGTATAAATATTCACGTGCCGCTTTTCTTCTTCTATGTATAGTAGTATCATTCTTAATCTCCTCCTTGCATATATTTTGTTCACAAAGAGAAAGTCATTTACAAAATAATCAACAATTCTTGGATATTAAACTTTAAAAATCCACACACTGTTGATTTCAAATGCAATAAAAAAAGATCATTCATAAGTATTCTTATGAACGATCTAGACGGTTATTCACAGCCTTCACAGCCTCCGCCATCTTGACAACCGCTACAACCGCCACAGCCACTCTGTTGTGCCAACTGTGCTTCATATACAAGCGTATCAATAACAATACATTCGATTTCCACTTTAACATCCTTAGGCAATCGTGCCACTTCCACACAGCTGCGTGCCGGATAAGGCTCTTCCAAATAAGAACCGTATACTTCATTCAGCTTAGCAAAATCATTCATGTCAGCCACAAAAATTGTCGTCTTCATGATGTGTCTGAAATCCAAGCCCATCTCATTCAATACGGCTTTAATGTTTTTCATGACTTGATGCGTCTGTTCTTCAATCGTCGTTCCCACAATCTCATTGGTTTCAGGATCCAACGGAATCTGTCCGCTCAGATAAACAAAGTCCCCAAGTTTGACGGCCGGGGTATACGGTCCTAGTGCTTTCGGGGCATTTTTCGGTTGAATCGGCTTGATAAATACATTCATGTTTTTTTCCTCCTAGTTTAACAATTCATCCTCTTGCGGGGATAATATTTGTAACTCAATGCGTGATGCCATTCCGTTTTCGGTTTCCAACACCTTGAGTTCAAAATTCTCAAATGATAGTTCACGACCCTTACGCACTTTGCGATGATGGTTGAGTTCATATACCCATGCCGCAAAATTACGAGCCTTGGTTTCAGGAGGGTTTTGATCCTCCACATACGTATCGAAGAAGTCCGGCAATGAAACTTTGGCATCAATTTCAAATGTATGCAGGCCGATCTCAATCACATGGTTAGGCAGTGGGTCATATTCATCATAGATCTCACCGACCAACTCTTCCAAAACATCTTCCAACGTAATGACGCCGACAAACACATGCGATGTCAAACTTTCTTCCACGATGGCCATGTGTTCTCGGGACTTTTGAATATCCTCTAATACATCCGGCAATTTCTTTCGTTGATTGACAAACACCGGTTCGCGCATCAACTCCGCAATATGAACTTCCTGATCTGCCAGCATGGCATCCAACACATCACGAACCCGTAAAACACCGACCACCTCGGTGGTTTCATAGGATAAAATCGGTAAGCGGGACAGTTTATGTTCGCTTAACATCTTTTTTACTTGGTCAAAGGTCGCATTGTCATACAGGAAAACCACTTGATCACGGGGAACCATAATATCACGAACACTCTTATCATCAAACTCGATCACACTTTCGATCAATTCGCGCTCTTCTTGTTCCAAGACACCTTCCTGTTCAATCGTGGATACGATCTCCAGCAGTTCATCCTCGGTAGCCGTCACCTGTTCAATGTCCAATTTCTTTTCCCAATGCTGTTCCAGCTTTTCAACAATAATCGAAATCGGGCGAAAAATCACCACCAGAAACTGCATCGGCTTCGCCATAAACAAAGCACAATCCTCTGCTTTGGCCTTGGCGATAATCTTAGGTGCCACTTCACCGAACATCAAAATCAACAACGTCATCACTCCGGTCGCAATTCCGACACCGGCACTGCCGAACATCTCAGTAAGCAACATCGTCGCAATACTGGTACCGAGAATATTGACAATATTATTCCCGATCAGAATCGTCGTAATCAGCGCTGTAAATTTTTTCGTGTTGTTATAAGCTGTCTTTGCCTTTTTACTTCCGTTTTTGGCCATTTGTTTCAGTCGGATCTGATTCACCGAACTGTAAGCCGTTTCCGTTGAGGAAAATAACGCAGATAAAACAAGCAGTACAGCAAGTAAAAGAAAAAGACCTATGTGCGAACTGTCCAAGACTTACCACTCCCTATAATATTTTTCCTGATTCGCTAACAGTTTTGCCTTTCGATGGCGAAGCAATTTCACCACAAAGTAAAGAATCCAAGAGATGGGAAACGCCATCAATATTCCAAATGATAAATAATCACTGATATATTCAAGCATATGCTCACCTCTTAGCAATATTATACTTGATTTTTTATAAATTTCAATGTTCGTCATTGCTTTTCACAACTTTACCCAACGCATGCTTTTTCTCCGCACGCTTTACAAATTAATCGCATATCATTATAATACGAAAAGAACAGGAGGATTTTTTCATGTGGAAAGAAGTGAATCCCGAACAATGGGAGGGCAATGTCTTTTATAAAATCGGAAAAGAATGGATGTTAATCAGTGCCGAGCATGAGGAACGCGTAAATGCTATGACGGCATCTTGGGGCGGTATGGGAATTCTCTGGAACAAACCGGTCGTATTCATCTTTGTCCGTCCTCAGCGCTTTACCAAAACGCTGATTGACGCAAGCAGTCATTTTGCGCTGACCTTTTACGATGAACATCAGCGGGAAATGCTTGCCTATATGGGTAAAGCCAGCGGTCGTGACGAAGATAAAATCGCTTATGCGAACTTAACGGTAATCAAAGATCACGCCCCTTATTTTGCCGAAGCGAAAGAAGCGATGATTTGTCGCAAACTGTTTGCACAGGAGTTAGATCCCGAAGGCTTTCAGGATGCCATGCTTGATCAAAAGAATTATCCTGATAAAGATTATCATATCCTCTATGTCGGAGAAATCGAAAAAGTACTGCTTCACGAGCAATAAAAAATACGCATATCCGCGTATTTTTTATTGTTTCATAATATCGGGGTTTTCATCAATCGCTTGTTTGATCCATGCAAGACATTCATCAACAGCCTCCTCCTCACAAGCCCAAGAGGTTACAAAGCGAACTGCTTCATGGGTTTCATCCAGACGCTCCCATGATTGGAAAAGATAATGCTTTTCCATATGCTGAATTAAATCACGATTCATGATCGGAAAAATCTGATTCGTTGTTGTGGTCACATACATTGAAATACCCAGTTCAATCATTCCCTGTTGTAATCGCTGTGCCATATCCACCGCATGTCTTGCTAAACGTAAATATAGATCGTCTTTAAATAAGGTGTCAAATTGCAACCCCAATAAGCGTCCCTTCGCAAGCAAGCCGCCGCGCTGTTTGATCTGATAGCGGAAATCCTTTTTCAACGCCTCGTTAAAAATCACCACAGCTTCACCAAACAAGGCACCGCATTTCGTTCCACCCAAATAACACACATCGCAATAATGCTGTAAATCGTCAAACTTCACATCATTATCTTCCGCCACCAAAGCCATTGGCAGGCGGGCGCCATCCAAATACATATACAAGCCATATTCATCACAGACTTTACGCAAATCAGATAACTCCGCCTTGGTGTAAACCGTACCGACCTCTGTCGCATCAGACAAATATACCATGGCCGGTTTTACCATATGCTCATCACTATGCGCTTCCACTACTTTTCGTACACCCTCTCCAGTGAGTTTGCCATCGCTGCCATCGCCCACCAATACCTTGTGACCGCAGGCCTCAATCGCCCCGGTTTCATGCACATTGATATGACCGCCTATCGCTGCGATCACCGCTTCATGGGGACGCAGTGCCGATGCGATCACAATCTGGTTGCATTGGGTACCTCCTACCACAAAATGCACATCACAACTATCACAATGTAACTGCTTTTGAATTCGTTTACGCGCCGATTCACAATATTCATCCAAGCCATATCCGACACTTTGACAAAGATTACTTGTATTCAGAACATTTATGATCTCTGAACATGCCCCTTCGCTGTAATCATTATTGAAACTATACATTGGGTTCACCTCTCATCGTCTTGTATTATAATACGAAACCGATGAAATATCAAAAAGTGATGATAATAAGACTCATAAATTCATCATTTTCCAATTTTTCCTAATGATAATTTTACGTATAATTGCTTTACCCCGGTTCACAATAAGTGCAGGAGGTAAAGAAAATGAAAAAAGAAAAGAATGAAAACAAAAAGACTCGTTTCGTAGCGGCACGTCGCAATGCGGATGGTACATTAAGCGAATTCAAGGATAACAGCGGTAAGGTTTACGATTACGAGCAAGCATTGGAGGCAGTGGAAGCCGGCAAAATCGAAAATGCATTGCCTTTTACCGGACGTGACGGTGCCCGTCATATTCGCGGCGTCAACGATGGCAACGAATCCACTAATTTGAAAAGCTTAAAAGAATTCTAAACTAAAAAACATACGGATGACGAAAGTCATTGTCCGTATGTTTTTTCTTGTTCTTTCTGATAAGGCTCATTAATTTCCACCACCCGATATTTTAATGCTTGACGATAAGCACACAAATACTGAAAGAATGCGAAGCATTGAAGCAGCAAAGCGATTCCAAAGGCCGCCAGCGTCACATAGCCAATCTGATGCAACAATCGTACTGCCTGCATCAATGTTCGAGATTGTAATGCAGTGATGATTGTTATCGCCATTATAATGAGCCAAATCGCAAACAGAGCAAGTTGGAAGCGAAAAGTGCGCCGATAAGAAGAAGTCATGCCCAATATCACCCACAACATCAATGCCATCACCTCCACCAAACGCAGCGTCGATAACAAGAGCTGCACAAGCAAGCGGATATTCATAGTATCACATTGAATCAATGCGATGATAAAACGGGATAAGTACGTCTGATCGGCCAGTGAAGAGCGCAATAAACCAAACACATCTTCATAGGCCTGCATATGAATCAGCGCACGAGCCTGAAGTATGTAAGGTATCCATAAAATTATCATCATGAAGATAACCAAAACACCGTATGCACAACGACGTTTTTCTTTTGTATCCAGATAAGTATCTAAATGATTCCTCATTGGTTTAACCAGTCCTCACCCTTGATGACCTCTACCCGTGATAAATCCGGATAATTCAGCTGGCGCAATGCCTCATAAACGATAATCGCTGCGCAATTAGCCAAATTTAATGAACGAGCCGAAGCTTTCATCGGTAAGCGCATGCAGTGATCCAAATGTTCCCGCAGGATGGCTTTGGGAATTCCGGTACTCTCCTTCCCTAAGATGAAATAAATATCTTCCTGAATTTTTGCAAAATCAAACTCCGCAGGTGCTTTCGTACCATAGCGGGTCATAAAGTAATAATGCTTACTGGGATGACTTTTCACGAAACTATCCCAATTCGGATAACAGTGATATTCCACTTCTTTGATGTAATCCATGGCACTGCGGCGCAGATGTTTCTCATCTATGCGAAATCCCAATGGTTCAATGAGATGCAATTCACACCCCGCAGCCATACAGGTACGCATAATATTGCCGGTATTTTGCGGGATTTCCGGCTCATATAAGACAACATGAATCATGACGATATTTCCTCCATATAGGCTATCAACTGTTTCAGGGCTCGATAGCGATGACTCACTTGATTTTTCTGTTCCTCACTGACATCGGCTAACGTTGTACCATAGGGAGGATAATAGAAAATCGGATCATAACCGAACCCGTTGGTTCCGATCATTTCCGAACTGATCTCACCTTCCACCGTTCCTGTAAAGACATGTTCTTGGCCGTTTTCTTCCACAAAGGCAATGGCACAGACATATTGTGCGCCTTTATCATCTCCTTGAGCTACGGCATCAATAATCGCCTGATTTTTTACATTATAATCACTGTCATATCCCATAAAACGAGCGCTGTAAATCCCCGGTCCCCCATTCATGGCATTCACCGCCAATCCGGAATCATCACTGATTACCGGAATATGCAGCTTTTCATAAACGGTACGTGCCTTGATCAATGCATTTTCCTGAAAGGTTGTGCCCGTTTCCGCAATCTCAAAGGACTGCTCACAATCCAACAAACTGTGAACTTCGTATCCTAATGGTTCTAACATTCGACAAAATTCCTCCACTTTATGAGCATTTGCTGTCGCTATCATCAAAGGTTTCATGAATTTAGGTCCTTTCCATTTTTCTTTTTTGTTTACACGCGTATCATTATACAAGGAAAAAGCATTGAAAACAAATAAAATTGATTTTTACCTTCCATCTTTTCACCTTATTTTAGGTGATAATAAGCAAAAATCAATGATTTAATTACAACATTTTTTTCTTTCAGCATTTAAAAAACTTCATTATTTGTCGATATCTTTACATTGTAATCATTCACTCCCGATGTTTTCGGCAGATTAAACATCACCTAAAAAAAAGACAAACAAAAGCAAGAATTTTCGATAGACAAAAATTGTATGTTTTTGCATAATTATGTCAAGAAAGGGTGAAATTATGAATGATACTTTTCATATTCAACTGATGCAGGAACAAAAAGAATTTCATTTGCATGTTGCTCCAACGATAACTTTGGAACAGCTACATAAAGCAATTTTGATTTTATTCCGATGGGAAGATGATGGTTTTTTCAAGTTTTCCTTTCTTGATCAAGAGGTCATTGAAGGTCAGGCGGATCAACCGATCGGCCATTTATTACGAGATCACACTTCATTACAATATACAAATACCCAAGTGGGAAAATGTGAATGGATTGACATTAAAGCCGTCAAGGATACGGACTCCCTGTCTCATTCCATTCAACTTTCAAGTTCCCCTTGTACTATTGTCCAAGAGAATCGATTACAAGCGCAGTTGGATGCCCTGTCAATCGATGAAGAGTTGGAACAGGCAACAGCAGAAATATTAGAAAATATTAGAACGGATTTAGAAAAGCGTAAAACCATAGCGCCGTATCTCATCATCTCAGAATCGGATGTCCGACCCTTTCTATTCTATCTGGATGTTTTAGACAACGGAATGGAACTGATGGCTTTTGCTGACGAAAAAGTATTTATCCGTTCTATTTTAAATTCTATGAATGAAGATCCGGATTTGTTATTTACCGATTCCTATACTTTCGATTTTCTGTATGATGATGTTGAACACAGTGAATTGCCACTTTATCATCAACATAACCTCTGTTTTAAAAATGAGCCGGGGCAGTTGCCGCGTGCCTTAAATCACACGGAAAAACGATTTGCGGTTGCACTGTTGGATGATTTCTATCAAATTCTGAAGCGCACGCCCTCACTTCCTTCTTTGGGTGAGAAACAAGTTTTACGAGTTCGCAAAAACGTCATAACCGTAGAGGATTTCCACATAAGTAACCGTGATAATTCCTATGAACGACAGGAAAACACCATACCGAAAGTACCTCATACC
>CAJUGR010000027.1 GCA_910586285.1 uncultured Erysipelotrichaceae bacterium | reverse complement strand
AAAAAGCCACACGATCTCATGACCGCATGGCTTTCAATCACATCACACCGCTATACTAAAAATGCAAAGTACAAAACAAATATGATCACCAACATCCAGATAATCGGATTTATCTTCATAAACTTGCCGCTCGCGGTCATGGTCAATGCATAGGTAATAAATCCCAATGCGATACCATTAGAAATCGAATAGCCGAGAATCATCACAATAATTGTCACAAATCCGCTGGCAGCCGACACCAAATCATTCCAATCGATACCGCCTAACTGTTGGGCCATCAAAACACCAACAACAACCAATGCCGGAGCCGTTACTGCATTCGTCACCGTTGCCAATACAACCGGTGAAAACAGCACCGAAACAAGGAATAAAATTCCGGTCGTTACCGCAGTCAACCCGGTACGACCGCCAACTTCTACGCCGGAGGTGGACTCCACAAAAGAAGTCACTGTTGAGGTACCCAAAACCGATCCGACTACCGTTCCGATCGAATCCGCCATCAGCGCCCGCTCTACATTTTCCAAATCGCCGTTCTCATTGACCAAACCGGTACGATTCGCAACCGCAACCAAAGTACCGGCCGTATCAAAGAAATCCACAAACAAGAATGAGAAAACAGCCACAAAAGCCGTGCCCGGATTCGCGAACAACTCATTGAAACCGGAGACAAACGCACCCACCGTTTCCATTTCAAAATTCAACGCAATCCATTCCTCGGGCACCATCGGCATCCCCTCAATCTCCAACACAATACCACAAACAATTCCGACAATCGCCGTAATTACCATCCCGACAAACACCGCAGCCGGCACCTTGAGACACAACAGCGCTATCGTAACCAAAATACCAAACAGGGACAATAATACCTGTGGCTCACGGAAATTACCCAATGCGACAAATGTAGATTCATTCGCAATGATAATTCCGGCATTTTTCAAACCGACAAAGGCAATAAAGAAACCAATACCGGCACCAATCGCCAGCTTTAACTGCTTTGGAATCGCATTGATAATCATCTTACGAATTCCCGTCACCGAAATCAACAAGAAAATAACACCGGAAATAAATACCGCAGCCAAGGCAGCCTTCCACGAGAACTGCATCGAAAAACAAACGGTATAAGTAAACAAAGCGTTGACTCCCATACCTGCAGCCAAAGCCACCGGATAATTAGCTACAACGCCCATCACAATGGACGCAATGCCGGCCGAAATGGCCGTTGCCATAAATACCGAATGTTCATCCATACCGGACGCACCTAAAATTGCCGGATTCACGCCCAGAATGTAAGCCATAGCCAGGAATGTTGTCAAACCGGCAATGATCTCTGTCTTAACTCTCGTATTCTTTTCCTTCAATTTAAATAACTTTTCCAAATCCATCCCTCTTTTCCTTTTACCAATATCAATCAAAAGAAAATCTCTTTCCAACATTCGCCTTCTATCCGGTAATCATCGCATCGCAGACCGATTTCCAATTACTAGATGAAATCGCTTTTTCCATCTGCGAAAGTATACAAGATAGAACACAACGGATTGATATTTGTGACTTGTTCATTATAGCGCATAAAAAGATACATTGACAAGAGCATCATTACAATTTTTATGATAAACACAATTCTGATCAAACCATTGCGATATTATTGATACCGCTATAATGCTCTCATTGCGAAAAAGCGTTATCCTCTTTTCCTTTTCACAACTGTCCTTTTATCCACCATCCCAACGCGTTATCCGATGCGTCATTCCAATCCCACTATCCTAAAGATTGTAGAAAGTGCCCTCGTACCTCTTATCCCTTTTCATCACAACCATACTCACATGTTAACGAAGAAACTCGCCCTTTCGGTGAGTCTCTTTCCCTTTATCATTGATCATCTCGTCATCTTACTTCTAAAGATTCCCGCCCTTAACTCTTTCTTTTTAACTTTAACCGCAGCGACTGGATTACCGGCTTTACATCATCCCAATTCGTATCTTGTTTGGATATCATCCAGCTTAATGTGTAATGGCGCAGCCGCACAACATCGTATAACAAACCAGCTGGCATCAAAAAACCCAGTTTCGCCGCATCCTGACACGCCCAAGCATAGCGCTGTACCAAATCCAAGGCATCCAACAGTTCGCTCTTAGAACGCAATTTCGCCCTTGCTGCTAAACTCTCGGTCGTGTCATAAGCCAATATACTCTTCACAACCATGCCGTTGTCACACGCGGCACTGGGAAAATACAATGACTTTGCGATACCCAGTGCCCATAACATCGTATAAGCACATTCGCAATAGCCTTGATACATCACCACATCCTCCTGCTTTGGCATACGATCATTCAAATACTCGATTTCTTTAATTGTAAAATAAGGAGAGGCCTGATACAAACGAATCATATTCTCCACATTCTCATAGGCTGCCATCGAATTTCCTTGATGTGATAACAAATAATTCGTATAAACGCCCAACAACATACAGGCAATCGCCCGCTTTGCAACTTCCTCTTTTTCCTGATAAACATACGTTTCCTCATCAAAGGGGGGAGCAATATTGGTTGGCGCATAAATTCCCTTATAGCGCAAAACGCTGAGTGAATGATGAATTCGCCTCATTTGAGATTCACTTAGCCCCAATGCTTTATTGGTAATATCAAAACCATCCACAGGATTGAATACCGTAATCTCACATTTCCCTTGCTTATTCAATATAATATCACCATAGCTATCCGAAATATCTCCGGTCTCCCAGAAAATCAAGGCATCCATGGTATCCGCAATTTCCATCAGCGGTAAAATCTTTTCATTACGATGATTGGGCTCATAATTAAACGTCAATACATAAGCAGCACGAAATAACGCAATCTGATATAATAAATTCTGCTTGATAAAAGGATCGTGACAAGGCAGTTTGGCACTGGATACATAAAGTTTCTGAATCTGTGTCTGAAACATTTTAGGATCCATATCGACCGTCACAAAAGGAATTTCCAAATATTCTTCCCCGCGCAATTTCAGATAAAAGCCCTGCGATGTTTGTTCCATCGCCGTGATTTCATCCTGCAAAACCCGGGTCAACGCCTTTTTCATTCGATCGACATCGGTATAGGGTGTATAAAAAGATAAAATTTCCGTTACCATTTTTATGTCACTCACGTCCTTTATTAACTGAATCATTATATCATGTTTTTCCCGATCGTGTGTTGTAAATATATGCAAATTTCTATAAAAGTCAATATTTTCTTCTTAACCCCTTCGGATATTTATTTTTTAATACCTTATTGTTTCCTTTCGCAAATCCCACAATCAAAGAATTCCATGCGATGGCAGTATAACCAAAGTAAGCGCCAATCGCAAGTTCTTCTCCCGCCTGATAGTGACGCCATTCATCATCAGTGACTTCACAGATTCGATGAAAGCAAGGATACAGATAGGAACTCATGAACAGGTGATGATGCGGTTCCAGCCGTTGTTTCTGGATCGTTCCGCATAAGATACCCTGCCGCAGTACCCGAATATTTTTTAAATCCAGAAATGGTGTTGTGCGAAAATATATTTTGTCATGAAGTATTTCATAATGACCTTCAGGCATCGTCAGGATCGCTTCCAACTGTTCCCGATACCCTTTCGCTAAAGGATGGGAGGACTTCTCAATAATGCGGGCTGTCGGGGTCGCTGCCGTTTTTTGAAATTTGGCGATAAAGTGTCCTTCGCCTTGATCCATCGGAAAAATACGTCTTACCTTATCGGATTCTAAGTCATCATATGGAAAGCCATATCGTCCGAAATTTACGCCACAATCAACCAGTATCAAATCATTGCGCTTAGCCAACAGCTGACTGACAACCGCTTCATTTTCTTCCTCTGCATATGTGCAAGTGGAATACACAAGAAAGCCTTGATCTTTCAGCGCATCCGCCGCATCCATCAAAATCTCCAGTTGACGTTTGGCACAAGCGCGTATATTTTCCACACTCCAGCCAAATGCTGCTTCATCGTGTTTTTTCATCATTCCTTCACCGGAACACGGTGCATCCACCAATGCCTTATCAAACCAGCCGCGACACATCTTACATAGTACCTTTGGCTGTGCCTGGGTCACAATCACTTCACCAAATCCCATTCGCTCCAGATTGGACATCAACACTTGGGCGCGCTGTGCATCAATCTCATTGGCGATCAATAACCCCTGATGAGCAAGTTTTTCCGCAATCTGCGTACTTTTCCCTCCCGGCGCCGCACACAGATCCAAAACCCAATCCCCTTCCTTAACATCTAATATCTCCACGGCACTGCTCGCACTGGGCTCCTGCATATACATAGCACCGCTCATATGGAGGGGGTGATTGCCGATCTGTTTCACATCATGATCAAGATAAAATGCGTTTGGACAAAACGGTGTCGGTTTTAATTCACAGGGAAAAAGCTGTTGGAAACGCTCTTTGCCGATTTTTAATGAATTGAAGCGCACACCGCGAAACCGCGGCTGATCCAGCATTGCTAAAAAGAGCGGATATTCATCCTGTAACATTGCTTCCATCCGTGCCAAAAATTCCTCTTTCATACTCACTCATCCTAACTTTATTACTATTTTACCACAATCTGATCTGTACTGTCCAAATTCTCATTTCCTCGATTTTTCTATGATGTCTCACTTCTCATAGTACCCATCCTTCACTTTACGTTCAACTCGCATATGATTGGGAATTAATGACATCGGATTTGCATAAAATTTCTATACAATCACCAAAGAAAGCGATATACTTTAATTACTCTCATGCATAAGATAAATAGAAAGAAGGTTTTTGCATGATCATTTGGAAAAATCAATCATCTCTGATTGCCGGAACAACGCTGCGCGATCAGAATCAACCGGAATATAATAATATGGCCTTACACTGCGGTGGTGATTCCACTGCGATTATTGACAATCGCAAGCACTTAGCCAAGCGTATCGAACTTCCGTTAGAGCGCTTTGTCTTTGCCAACCAAACCCATTCTGATCATATCATAAAAATCAACGAAAAGGACGCCGGAAAAGGAGCGCTGGATAAAAACGATGCCATCCCCGATTGTGACGCCCTTTATACGCGCTCAACCAATCTTCTGCTGGGTGTATTCACTGCCGATTGTGTTCCCATTTTGATCTACGACCCGATGGAAAAACTCATCTGTGCCATCCATTCCGGATGGATGGGAACGGTTAAGCAGATCACCGCAAAGACGATGCACACATTAACCCAAAAGGAAGGTTGTGATCCCAAACATCTTCACGCTTATATCGGACCGGCTATTGCCGCTCACAGTTTTGAGGTGGGCATGGAGGTAGTAGAACAGCTACAAACCTTGCCTTTTGATGTTTCCCCCTTCATCCGTTTAAAAAACAGCGAAAAAGCACTTGTGGACAACAAAGGATTGAATCAGGAAATGCTGATACGTTCCGGAGTACCAAAAGAAAATATTACCGTAGATAAAAACGATACCTTTGCGAAAAACGAATCGTTCTTCTCCTATCGCCGCGATCATCACTGCGGTCGTCATTTAAGCTTTATTGTTCAAAAAGGATAACAGCAAATTGTTATGAGTCACAATGAAGTAACAGGGGCTCCCTACACTGTGTCACTCGGTAAAAAAACCGTATCCCTAACGATACGATTTTACCTAGAAATTAATAATATCATTCATGAGCCATGCGATAAAAAGTAATGCCGTACATGACAAACGCGAACAGTAAGGCAATCATTACCATCACAATTCCTAAATCCGCAAGCCAAAGCGGCAGATCTACCACCGCAATCAGCATAACCGCTAAGATATAAAAGGTTGCCGTAGCGATCTTGCCAAACCACAGCGCACCGTCCAACTTTTTTCCTTTACGATACGCACGAATACAACAAATCCCCTGAAAAGCTTCTTTGACAATGAATAAAATCAATAAACAGATCATCAACCGATAGCGGCACACCAAGGCGATCGCAATAGCCAGTTGCATTGCTTTGTCAGCCAGGGGATCAAGAATCTTGCCGAGCCGTGTAATCATATCGCATCGCCGGGCGATTTGACCATCCAAAAAATCCGTTACTCCGCCTAAGGCAATTATCCACGCACTCTGCATATATTCTTCATGAAAATAACAATTCAGAAACCAGCCGATCAATAAGAAACGAATATAACAAAGGATATTCGGGATAGAATATATTTCTTTAAATCTCATTACCTAAATCTTCGCTCAGATTTTTGTCCGGGTTCTGTTTTGGTTCTTCTGTCGGCTCTTTTTGCGAATCTGTGGTTGGCTTATCTGCTTCATCCTCTGTCATATCTTCTTGTGGATCTTCCTTCGCTGTTTCAAACTCCACTTTAATTGTATAATTCTCCGCAACATCCGGAATCATATTTAACAGTTTGATAATTACATCCTGTGCCTTCGTTGCTGCCTGAGAATATAATCCGTTTTCAATGGCTTCTTCCTCAACGATTTGTTTCTGTTTGGTCGCAAAGGCCGTATAGTCCTCAATTTTAATCGGATTAAATATGTTTCTTGTTTCATCGTAAACTTCAATACTGCTTTCATCAATAGCATTGCTTAAGATTTCGATTTCCGGCAGGGTGATGGTAATCACATGATCCTGAATCTGTACATTCGCCTTTGACATATCCACGCCGGCTTTGATTTCTCCCTCATACGTCAATAAAAAACTCTTACGGGTTAACGGAATATCCCATCCGTTAATATTTAATGAATTTTCGAATTTGCCGACTTTGGTGTAATGATATTCCATCGTAGTCAGTTCGTTTGCTTCCTGAAGCTGATTCAAAATGGTCGTGGAAGTAATTTTCGGATCACCGTTTCTCCCGGCATACCATATACCGGCAAAAAAGATTGCCGCCACAAATATCGCAATAGTAAGAAATCCGGTAATGGATTTTTTTATATTCCCAATCCCTTCGCTTACTTTCATGTTTCACGCCCCGCTTTCAACATCTGTAAGCATTATATCATAAAACCGAATAATTTTACATGACTCCCTGCGGTTTTCATCCTCTTACTATTACAAAGGCTTGCCGAAGTGATAAAGCATATGAAAAGTACTGCTGATCATTCGCAGTACTTTGTTTATTACAGGATGAATTGTAAGAAATAAATAATCTGTTTCTTCCACCAATACCAGTCATGAGCCACATCATAACCCCAGAAATCCACCCATGCTTCAATTCCTTTTTCATTCATGATGTCAGCCAGTTTATTCAATGAGGATTCCATATCCTGTTCCCATGCACCACGGCCGCAACTGAAGATGATCTCTGAATTTTTATAGCGTTCCATATTAGGATGATCCGGTGCCAGATTCATTAAATAGTCCACCGGAGAATTGATAGCAGTGAGTTCATCATGGTAATCATGAAAGAAAAACTCTGCCTCAAAAATTCCGCTTTGTGCCAACAATGCATCAAATATATCCGGACGGCGAAAGAATGCATTGGCGGCATGAAAACCCCCCATACTGCATCCGGTTGCCAACATTCCTTTTTCTTCCTTTTGATCATATTGGCATAATTCATAAATGCGCGGTACAAGTTCATCTATGATGTAGTGAAACCATCGCTCCTGCTGTTGGGATCGTTCACGGGGATCGCCCGCTTGATTGCTCCAAGTTTCGCTGTCTATGGAATCACAACAAAACATCTGAATCTTGCCGGCATCGATATATTCCTGTACTGCCTCAATCATACCGAAATTCTCATAATCATAAAAGCGGCCGTCCTGCGGCGGAAATACCAGGCAAGGTTTACCACGATCACCGAATACTTTGAATTCCATATCGCGATTGAGTTCATGACTGAATTCTTTATAATATGCTACTTTCATTTATTTCACCTCTGCTTCCTCTAACACAAAATTCACAAACGCTTTGACTTCTTCCATTGTTTTAAAGCGTGCCGTATACATTTGATTTCCCATCGCATCAGATAGTACCTCCGGCATCCGTTCTTCCATTACGATGAAATCACGATAAATGTTTAGGATTTCCTGATGGGTATGCCGATAAGTGTGCGAATCTCGGCGGGATGCAAACACACAGATATAAAGTCTCTGGGTGGTGTCAACGTCGGATTTATCCTGGCAGACCATATCAGCCCAAATTCGATAGACATCCCAATCATTGGCGAAATTCATCATATCCGGGGTGTATCCTCCCGGCGGTCGCATATTGACTTCCAAGCCGATCAGATCACCGGCTTTTCCCAATCCGGGCTTATCTTCCAGCATTCTGAAAAATTCAAAATGGAAGAATCGCCGTTCACACGGAAAGGATGCCACCACTCTTTTACCGGTATCCAACAGATCCTGCGGTAATTCACGCTGACTGTAATATACAAGATGATCTTGATTTTTTACGATATCCATGATCGGAGTCGGAAAAATATGACTTGTATAAAACAAAATCTCTTTTTGGGAATTGGCAACACCGTCAAAGGAACAAATATATCCCGGCACAAATTCCTCCATAATATAGGATACGTTGTGCGGCTGTTCATAGAACTCGCAAAGCTGTGCTTCATTCTCGATCTTATAAGTTTCACTGGCTCCGACACCGACATCCGGCTTAATAATGAGCGGATAACCGACTGTCTTTACAAACTCTTTTCCCTTTTCCAATGTCGTTACCAAATGCCAACGAGCCACTTTCACTCCTGCTTCTTGGTAATATTTTTTCATATTGGATTTATGTTGGATGAATCTTACTTCCTTTCCCATATAGCCGGAAGTGATATGAAAATCCTCACGTAGCTTTGCGTCCATCGCCATCCAATATTCGTTATTGGATTCCAACCAATCGATTTTACCGTATTTAAACGTAAAGAATGCGACAGCCCGCAGCATTTCATCGTAATTTTCCATATCGTGTACATAATAGTACTCATTCAGTGCCTGTTGGGTTTCACTGGGCAATGCTTCATAGGGAGTATCACCGATGCCTAAAATATTAACGCCCTTACGTTTTAAGCGGTCACAGAAATTCCAATAGGTTCTGGGAAACTGTGGTGATATATAGACAAAATTCATGACCTCATCTCCTTCAATTAAACATTATTTTACCACAATGTTATCGTGAATAAAACCTTGAACCGCATTTTCCGACAGTATCCCTGATACCATTATGTCTTCATTTCGATCAAAAAGGGAAACAGGATCACAACGTGATCCCGCTTAATCAGATATGTAATTCCGCACAGCGTTTTTGAATATATGTTTGGATTCTCGCTTCTTCTTCATCTTGAAAGCCCATGAAACAAATCGTTTCGATATCGCTGTGTTGAAATAAAAACAGTTCTTCTGAATTCAAAATCCCTTCCGGATAATAACAGGCGCAATAATCAAATATTTTTTGATCACTTTCCCGTTGCTGCAGCCGCCCGCAGATCATAATGCGCTTCGTGCCGTTTTCCAATAATACAACACTGCCTAAAGGCAATAATTCTTTTTTCATATTTTTAACTCCTTCCTAATGAGTTTCTTTTATGTAACTGATTTCTTACCAATCCACTTTAATATACATACCCCCGCCTACCAAACAGGAGAGCTTACCACCGATTTCCATGGAATGAGAGGAAGCGGAAAATTCTGTGCCGATACCCACGCCGCCAACCTCTCCTTCCGCCGTTACGGTAATGGTGGCTCCCAAAAATTCCATGGTACCTTTTACCTCCCCCTGTAATGCAGCTGCTCCTACATTTCCTTTCACGGTAAACTCCTCTTTACTGATCACCGCTTTTCCGCTTGCCTGAGCAACTCCCACATCACCGCTTGCCTGGACACCGAATCCCATTCTTTCATTGTTCCAATTTTGGGCGATCACACCGTGAATTAACGATGCCTTTGCAGTAATTTCTGCCTGTACCTGCGGATCGAAATGCTTACCGTCAAACAGCTTTCCTTGAACATTGCCAGTGATTTCCGCATTCCCGACTTGGACACCGATGCGATTCGTGATGTGATCGTTGCGTGACCAACGATTGCTATTCACCAAATGGATACCCGCTGCTCCTTCAGCACTGATACCATCCAGAATCAAAGAGCGAACGGTTCGATTACGCAATCCCCGAAAATGAAAGTCATGATTGGTATCAAACCATTCTGTATACCATTCACGATATCCCATCGAGGTTTTTGTTTTAGCCGGTTTAGAATGCACCAATGACATTATGGATTCCATGCCCCAAGCAAGCGTATCGTAATAGCTTGAGCCGATGGAAAGGGAGGTAGTAATACGTTCTGCATTTGTGTTTAATTGCCGCTCTACCTGTTCATAAGCAGTTGCACTTCGGGAAACAAAGCGGCGGATATGCTGAATGGTAGTGGTCATATGGTCACAATGACGATCTAAAATATCTACTTCATTGCGATAAATTCCCGGCGGTAAGCCTTCCTTAGCAACCATACGCAAATAGCGATGTGCTGATACCATGCAATCCTGTGCTTGTCGCAGCTGATCGTCCAAAGCGGGAAACACACTGCTTTCAATATGCAGCTTGGTCATGACATCCAAGACAGACAGCCGACAAAGCGACGTTGCAGCGTTTCACAGTTCTGTCTTATTCCTTTCAATTCCTGTAAGCATTGATTCAAAAGGGAAAGGAGCGGTAGTGTTTCATCACTTTGGTAGGCTTGACTCAATTCGTTCTGAGATTTTTGTAAGGCATAGATGGCTGATATCATAGAATTCACCGCATCCTGTAAACACTTTTGTTGGTGAGCATAGGCAGCTTTCCTCATTTGATTCATACCGTGAGTTTTCCTTACTGAAAGGACGAAGCGTTCTGATGAATGCTGTTTTCGGTCGCTTCATATACGGTTACGGTATGATCTAAAAATTTAGCATAGCCTTCTACAACATCCCGATAGTTTTCAAAGATCGGCACCATGCCGTTAAAGCGAGCGCGAATGGTTTCCGCTGCCGGACTTTGCCAATTTGCGGAAAGTTGATTCATAATCTGTTTCATTTCCGTCAGTTCCAACATCATCTGTTCATTTTGACGACGCATTTCCGCAGCGGTCTTTGTAACGTCCGCCAAGGAAATCATAATATTTTCCATTGTTTCTCCTCCTTCTTTCTAGCCGATCAGGGAGCGTGCCTGCGCCGTTCTTTCCTCTTGGGTGCGCCGATAAGCACGAGCTGATGAACGCAAAAACTCCGCATATGTACGCATCAAACGAACCATTTGGATAAAGTCCTGCTCAAAGCTGCGTATTTGACTGACATAAGCCAAGTTGTCTTTTCCTTGCCACGCTGTATGCATCTCATCGACACATTGATATAGGCGCCGATAGGTACGCTCGTATGCTTGACATTGATCATCGATTTTCGCCGCACTGTGTTCCAGTGCCTGCGGTTCTACACTGATTTTCATGTTTCTTTTTTCCTCCTTCAAAATAAATAGAATACTTCATTGTTTTCCACCCCTAACTCCCCCAATGTCTGATTCATCGCCAAAACGCTTTGATTCGCTGCTCGAATCAAAAGCGCCTCATGAGGAATCAGGCAGCTGCCGTTTTGTTCTTGAAACCACTCTACACAAACTTCTCGCAATTCTGCTCCGCGTATTTGATCCCCCACCTGAAGATCCAGCGATGTCTGTATCAACACTGCCCGCACTTGAATCATTCGTATTGCGGTTAAAGCGTTATGATTCTGCGAAATAAGACCACCTCCTCGCGGCACCAGAGCGCATCCTGACGTGATTTCACACTGATTGTCGGAGGCAGATTCCAAAGATAACGAAATTCTTCCAGACCTAAACCACACCAAATTACGTTTTGATCCTGCATACATTCATTTACGAATGGATGATGAAGATTCCTCATTAATTCTGTCGGTGACAAAGCCAGAATTGCCATCGTTTCGCATGTGAGGACATCTAAATCATCACCGAAGATAATCGGCCATTGCTCATTTGCGGCAATTTGTTTTAACAGGGTAAAGAAAGGTCGATACTGCGTACCACTGATCAGCCAATTTCCTTCTAACGGTAAAGTTAATACTTTGCGATCACTTAGTGAGCGGCCGATTACAATACCGGAAGATGTAGCTTCCGCTTGTAATTGCGAGTAAGCAGGGTATTCTTCCAGTATTGGCATATGAGATACATCTCTTTTATTGTGAAGTTGAGTATCTATACCGTTTTCCTGCACAAACTGCACCTCATATACATCCTCATGCTTTTTCCATATGGCTCGTAAAGCATTATCATGAAAACGCCATGTTCTGCCGATAATGCTGTGTACTTCCTGTTCATCCTGCATATGAAAAACAAAGTAGTTTTCAAATTGTTGGAGCAAGCGGGTTCTGATATCCGCCATGGAGGTGGCACTTAGCAATACGTGAATGCCGCTGCCCCCATGATCAAAGGCCAAATCAAGCAGCCATGTATCCGCATTTTCAAATGCCTCTAAAAACGCAGCCACATGATGAATTACCAATAGCCACCGTTTTGAAGAACGGCATTGTTTTTCGTGTTTCAGCATTAACATCAAAAAGGTGATGTCCTCACTTTGATCTAATGTACAACGGCCGTAAATAGCCGGACTTCTCTCCCAGATCTGTAAGTCCTGTGTTCCATCGATCAAAATAATCTGGGGCAAATCATCCGCTTCACTGCGCAACAGTGCTGATAAATAGGAACTTATCGCTTGAGCGGCATCATGAATCCTTTGGGCAAAGCAGATTGTATTGCATTGATTGGCATTCACCGCAACCGGGAACTGGCGACAATGTGCAGGATCATCTGCCAAAGCGAAACAATCTTTTCCTACCGCTTGATAATGTAATGTTTCCGGCAGCGGATTCAGCCATAAGGGCGGCGGAAATAAATCGTGCTTGTGCGCCAGCTGACACAATTCATCGATCAAAGCGTTACATTCGCTGCACACCGCCTGCTTTACCTCACGTTTCCATTCGCGAAGGATTCTTCCTTCCGCATTCATTTCTTTGATAAACGCACGGCCTAAACCGGAACATTGCGGATCATAAGGCATTTTTGCATAAGCAGATTGACCTTCAATAAACAACTCATCATAACCGACCTGTAAGTAAAAGCGACCCACTGTCTTAATCTGTGCCCCTTCCTTACGTTTCAGCATATCCATACTGTCAGTTTGATCTGCCACCTTTAAGCAAATATGAAAACGAGAATTAGACCAAATTTGATCATCCACAATGCCACTGGGTTTCTGTGTCGCCAATATGAGATGAATTCCCAAGGAGCGACCAATGCGGGCAATGCGGATCAATTGCTCCATAAATTGCGGCTCCTGTTGTTTTAACTCCGCAAACTCATCCGCTACGATAACCAGATGCGGGATGACCTCACTTACCTGATGCTCATGATATAATTTCTGATAAACATCAATATTCATCGAGGCCGCACCGATTTGTTCCATGACTTGAGCAAACAGTCGCTGCCGCCGCAATAATTCCACATCCATGGAATTTAACGATCGCTGAATCAAACTGCCGTGCAAATTGGTAATAATCCCGGCCGTATGCGGCAATCGCTCCAAGGCCTTGGCCATTCCTCCGCCCTTATAATCAATCAGTACAAATGCACAATCACAGGGACTATAATTGATCGCTAATGACAGAAGCAAAGTGATTAGCAATTCGCTTTTACCCGATCCGGTCATCCCCGCTACAATTCCATGCGGACCATGGGATCGCTCATGCAAATCCAAGGTCATGACACCGCCATCAGCCGTTACGCCGATTTGTGCCTGTAAGGAATTCTCACTGTCACGTTGCTGCCAGCGCTTTTCTACTTGCAACTGTGGAATCGTATTCACATGATACATTTCTAGAAACGATAATTGTTTCGGAAAGGTACGATGCATTCGTTCCGGCTGCAGATTACAAAGTTCATGTATCACCATATCAAACATTTCTTCATAGTGCCATTTAAAATCCTGATGCGATAACTGTCCTTTACCCTCCTTTAAGAATATCCGTTCAGTAAATGGCAACGGCTCATGACAAGCCAGCAAAGCCAGCGGTAAGTCGCTCGCATTCTGCATCAAAAAGGTAGTAAATTCTGCCGATAAAGAAATTGCCAAAATTGGCCGTTCAGCTTGACGAATCTGAATCGCAAGCGCTGCCATCGAGCGAATATCGTGACAAAGCAAACGATAACCCGCTTCATTGAACTGATGGGGTAAAAAGCGAGGAAAAAGGTTACCATCCTCCTCTTTACAAGCGATGACAACAAGGACAGAATGGGGATCATACAGCATGACATGGTGCGCTAATACATAGCGTGCATAAGCAAGCTGTAACGCCTTACTGCCTACGACGCTGAAACATCGCTGTCTATGCATGGTAAGGATCAAAGGAACTCCCTTTAATACACAGCGTTGATGCAGGAATTCCTGTCTTTTTTGTTCCATGTCATCTTCATGAATTTGTAGCGGATGATCATTGCCGCTAAACGGCATCGTTACCGGCTGATCACCGATTCCGATACAAAGGTGCATTTCTCCCTGCGCCAATTCATAGCGCCATACCTCACAGGAATCGCTAATTGCCACATAACAGTCGTTCAAACGCATTTTTTGTTTTTCCAGTAATGCTTCCAGTGTTCTCTGTTGTTTTGATAAATACCTTTCATAGCAATGATTGCGCTGACAAATAAGATCCCGTTCCCGCCGTTTCTCATAACGACGCTGCCACAGCGGCCATGCCAATGTTGACAACATCATACTTCCGGCCATAATGAGTGAGGGGGCTGCCGTTGTGATTGGCTGGCCGTTTGCCATAACGCTTTGCAACATGAATAAGGAACTGCTGACACTGGCTATGCTCATCGTCAATGAAGGACCCAGCATATATAGAATCGGTTGACGCTCACGCTGCGCCAAAGCCGGGGGATCTTTCAAAGAAAACGTGACAGGTTCACTGTTATCCACGACAGGATAGGATCGCACGATACATTGCGGATGTGATACAACGACACGGCAATCCTCTGATGGATGATACGGCGGTAATCGCGCTTTCAACGCTATTGATCCTTCCCCATAAACAGCCAAAAATGATACGCCGAATAATATTCTGCAGCCCATGATATAAATACAATCGCCTAACTGCAGTTTTGCAGAACGAATTCGCCGATGATTTACGTAAACGCCATTTGCGGAATGAAGATCATCAATCCACCAATCCCCATCCAAACAACGTAATTGAGCATGATGTGCCGATACCAACGGATTATCGTAACAGATATCTCCGCTATTTCGACCGATGGAAACCACATCCTGTTTAGGCAATGCAACATATTGAGCCAAGCCTTGTTTAACATCTTGGATCGATACAAATAACAGACACTGTTCCCCACGATAAACCATCGGATACAACTGATTGGCAACTAGCTTCTGTGGTTTCAGCTGTAAATCATTTTCTTCCGTAAACCACCATGATTGTTTACGCTTGCATAGGGTGAAATTTACCAAATGAGAAATAGGATCCAACCATCGGCACAACGTATCACTTTCATAAGTTAAGCCGATATCATAGAGCCGCCTCGCTGATAAAGCAACAAAGCTATTTTGTCGCATAAGTCTTCTTAATCCAACGAGCAAATAAAACAGAAACAACAATACCACACACGATCACAGCCGGAGGAATATCATTTTCCTGTTTCATCTCCATCATCGGTACTGTTGATTCCACCGTTTTTACATCGGATTGCTTCATCTGATCAGATACATGAAAAACGATTGTCTTCATCGTATGATTACCTGCCTCATCACTGATATGAATCTGTAAACTGACATCACCGGCCTCATGAAAGCGCAGCGGATAATACCACTCTCCGTTTTCATCCTGTTCCCGCTGAGTTATTTCCAGTGAATGACCATCAAGAGTCAAGGTATGAATGCTCACTTCCTTGGAAAATGCATCTTGTAAATACAAACACAGTTCGCTGTCCACAGAAACGTTTCGATCCAATAATTCCGCTTTTCGCTGTGCTTCCAATATTCGATAAGTCGGGGGTGTATGATCAATCGTAAAAGCGAACGGCGGAAGTAAAGTCGCTTCATTCATCGCTTCATCACGTACACTTAGCGTTAATAAATATCGCCCTTCCGCAGAGATCGTATCACCCCAATGAAAATCCTTTACCAACTGTTGGTTACGATAAAGAATGACATCGCTCACATGAAATGCAAGATCCTCTTCCTGAAGTCTTGGCTGCCAAGAAATATTGCGCGCTTTTCCTTGAAACGGATCATCAACAAATTTTAACGAAGGCAAATATGTATCCATTCGCAACTGATAATTACCCTTTGTTTCATTGCCGGCCAAATCACGCAAGAATACCATTATTTCATAAGTATCTTCGCGATCCTGCAACGCTGAAAGAGAAAGTGTCATCGTCTGTGCTTCCATTTTTACCGGAATTTCCACTTTGTTTTTTAAAACGCGAATCTGTTTTGTTTCCAAATAAGGATCCTGCCATGCCATATGTAGCACAACATTACGATTACTGATAAATGTCTGCGCATTTTGAGCCGGCATCTCATTAAAATAAACCTGAAGCTGCGGTGGTTGTTGATCCACAATGAACTGATCTTTAATCTGACTTACATTGCCGACTTCATCTTGAGCAGTTCCTATAATTTCATACGAACCGTCTTGATCCAGTGTCAAAGTAAGTGTGTCATTGTTCTTGCCTGTTTTTACTGCCGTGATGATCTGATCACGCATCACCAACAGCTGATAAGCTGCTAAGTTGCGATCCGAAACAGTAAAAGTCACTTCGGTACGCTCTTTACGATAAAAACTATCTTCGCTGTGGTTCAGACGCAATGTCGGTGATTGTTGATCAAGCGTAAATTCATGAACAATTTGCCCGCATGTATCCT
>CAJUGR010000026.1:1270-17004 GCA_910586285.1 uncultured Erysipelotrichaceae bacterium | reverse complement strand
AGAACCACAAGTTAATGCGGAGGTCTTCTGTTTCCCAAGTTATTTTAGATACTCCTTAATAGGCACAACTTTTTGCGGTGGTTTTGTTATTAATTTAACTTTATGATAACGTCCAAATAAACCACTGCTGATGATTTATTTTAAGCGCTATACACGCGATATCAAAATATGTTTATATAACGGAGTGGCTAGAGTTTTTATTTATTGCTATTTATATTAATAAGTAGTACAATGAACCGGAATATGATCCATTGAGTATAGCATAAGGTAGAATACATTTTGGTCTGGTTTGTTCGAAAACACAATCTCAAGTTAACCATTAGGTTTTACTTGCGTCTTTTGT
Source organism: uncultured Erysipelotrichaceae bacterium (assembly GCA_910586285.1). Classification (GTDB taxonomy): domain Bacteria; phylum Bacillota_I; class Bacilli_A; order Erysipelotrichales; family Erysipelotrichaceae; genus C-19. The sequence goes on along the minus strand of CAJUGR010000026.1, from coordinate 16,661 downwards.
TATCAGGATAAGATGGGAGGTTTCACCATGGAATGGAATTTACTGTTCATTTTCAACAGTTTTTTGCTTGGGGATGGACTTGCAATGGATGCTTTTTCGGTATCAATGGCTAATGGATTAAATGAGCCGAATATGAATAACATGAAAATGTGTACGATTGCCGGTGTTTTCGCAGGATTTCAATTTGCTATGCCATTAATCGGCTGGGGATGTATCCATACCATTATTCAATATTTTCAAACGTTTGAAAAATTGATTCCTTGGATTGCCCTCATTCTTCTTGCACTTATCGGCGGTAAAATGCTGTGGGGAGGAATTCATTATAATAATGCGGATGAAGCACAGTCAAGCCTTAAAATCGGTACACTGCTGATACAGGGAGTGGCAACTTCGATTGATGCCTTATCCGTTGGCTTTACCATTGCGGACTATAACTGGCTAATGGCTTTGATTTCTGCTCTTATTATTGCGGTTGTTACATTTGTTATCTGTATTGTCGGCTTAATGATTGGTAAGAAATTCGGAACAAAACTGTCTCATAAAGCACAGATTCTCGGTGGAACTATTCTGATTGCGATTGGTCTTGAGATCTTTATAACCGGTATGATGTAAAATTGTATAAGATAGGATAAGCGGTATAATATATATAGAGAGATTTCATAGAACGGAGGCTATTTTATGTGTACAGCAGCGACCTTTCAAACAAAAGATTTTTATTTTGGTCGAAATATGGATTATGATTTCTCATATGGTGATGAGGTGACAATCACACCGCGTCATTATCCGTTTCATTTTCGCAATGCGGGAATGATGGAAGATCATTATGCGATGATTGGCTCTGCCTGTATTGCGGAAAGTTATCCGCTTTATTATGAAGCGGTAAATGAAAAAGGACTGGGAATGGCCGGGTTAAACTTTGTGGGGAATGCAGTGTACAATGATCAAAAACCGAATCAAGATAACATTGCACAATTTGAGCTAATCCCATGGATTCTGGGGCAATGTGCTTCCGTGAAGGAGGCAAAGCGGTTATTGGAAAAATTAAATATCCTCAATACACCGTTCAGTGAGGAACTTCCGTTGGCGCAGCTTCATTGGTTGATTGCCGACTGTAACGAAGCGATTACCGTAGAAGCGGTAAAAGAAGGTTTAAAAGTCTATGACAATCCGATTGGCGTTTTGACCAATAATCCACCGTTTGATAAGCAGTTATTCCAATTAAATAATTACATGAGTTTATCACCAAAATCACCACAAAATCAGTTTTCATCCAAATTATCATTACAACCTTATAGTCGTGGTATGGGAGCATTGGGTTTGCCAGGTGATTTATCTTCGCCATCGCGCTTTGTTCGTGTAGCTTTTACGAAAATGAATTCGGTTTGCGGTGACTCGGAGTTAGAAAGTGTCAGTCAATTCTTTCATATTTTGGGATCGGTTGAGCAACAACGCGGATGCTGTGAATTAGAGAACGGAAAGCTTGAAATTACTATTTATACTTCCTGTTATAACGCAACCAAAGGTATTCATTACTATAAAACTTACGGAAATCATCAGATTACCGCAATAGATATGCATAAGGAAAATCTGGATGGAACGGATTTAATTTGTTATGCTATGATTCAGGAAGAACAGATTAAAAAGCAGAATTAATCAAGAGCGATGGCTGACATGAGAATGCCGGTCATTTTTTCTGTGATGCTTTAATGGTAACGATTTTCTGTCTGCTTTTATTATATCAAAGCTCTTATAAAATAACGTGAAGATATAGAATACTTTTCACTCATTTTTTTGGTGAAGAGAGGGAAGTTAACTGTGAAAAGGATTGATTAGGGAGAAATGACATGAATTGTATAATCCATCATTCTATTAATAGGGTAAAAAAAAGCCGATTTCTATCAGCTGTTTTGATTATCTGGTCGGGATAACAGGATTTGAACCTGCGACCTCTTCGTCCCGAACGAAGCGCACTACCAAGCTGTGCTATATCCCGATACGACTATTATTGTACGATAAACTGAGGGGGAAATGCAAGTGTTTTTGTGTAATTTATTGATAAATCTTTATGCTATGTAAGAGCATCAGGGAATCTATGCGAGAAATTCCCTGATCACTGTGCTTAAAAAGGTTAAAAGAAGGAGGAGTGAATTAACGACAGCGGTTGATATACGTTTTCTTATCAAAGCATGTCAGCGATTGCTTTCTTTGTGCTTCATCAAAGCTGGGATTAAATGCATAATAATTTTGCGGATTCAGATGCTGTTGGAGAATGGTTAATGCTTCACCGAAACGCTGGAAATGGACGATTTCACGTTGACGTAAAAAACGCAGTGGTTTTTTAACTTCTTCATCGGTTGCTAAGCGAAGCAGGTTGTCATAAACGACACGGGCTTTTTGTTCTGCCGCCATATCTTCCATCAAATCGGCAATCGGATCACCTTTCGATTGGTAATATTCAGCGCGATGAGGAACACCGGCAGCGGCCTGAGGATAAATACCGGTTGTGTGATCAACAAAATAGACATCAAAGCCGCTAGCTTTGATTTCAGCTTCACTCAGATTTTTTGTTAATTGATAAACCATTGCGGAAATCATTTCTACGTGTGCGAGTTCCTCAGTCGCTATGTCTGTTAACATGGCCTTTAACTGTGGGTAAGGCATGATATAACGTTGGCTCATATAGCGCAAACTCGCGGATAATTCACCGTCCGCTCCGCCCACCTGAGTAATCAATATTTTTGCAAAAGCGGGATCACTTCGCTGAATATTCACCGGAAATTGTAACCGTTTTTCATACTGCCACATCGCTATTCTTCTCCTTCCCATGGCCAAGGACCATAAACGTATTCCCATTGATCACCTTGATTACTGCGATTGCTCAATGGTCCGAAACACGATTCAAATTCTGAAGTTGCCTGATCCTTTAACTTACGATATTTTTGGTAATACTGTATTGCTTCAACATCATTCGGATGAGAATCCAAAAATAAGGCTGCTTCCTGAAGCGCGAAATCAAACATTTGAATTTTCTTTAATAATGCGTCTTTATTCATAAACAATGATTTCCTCCTTTCAGAAGCAGGGGCTTGTACAGATTGGGGAAAATGGTACCCTTGGTAAATCCGCTTTCGCATTCATAGGGATTACTCCATTTTTGACCGGGGACATAAGCCATACCCAAAGTTTGTGTCGAAGCGTTGTCAGCACTGACATCAAACGGACGGCAGCCGTGATCACTTGAATTTGTAAACTGACACGAACCGTTTGTCGGCACGCGGCGCTTTCTTTCGATATTCATACGATCATCACTTGTGCAGTGCGTTGTCGCATTGGTGATGTTGTGATATGTTACCGTTTGCATTGAACATTCTCCTTTCTTTTTGAGACAAGCAATCTCGCTTTATACTATGAATTAGTTTGTGCTGTTCTTGGACGAATGGTATTCATAAAATAAAAATGATAAAGGCGATAATCCCAACAATGAACGTGATGTACTTGCAAGTTGTACAGCTTTGAAGTAAAATAGTGGTGCGAGTTAGATTGTACTAACTTTAATGATAGCGAGTGAAAAATATGACGTTAGATCAGATAAAGCCCGGCAATGGCGGAGTCATTGTTTCGGTTGGCGGTGAAGGTGCATTGCGAAGAAGGTTACTGGATATGGGACTGACTCCGAAAACTACGGTATGGGTACGAAAAGTAGCACCAATGGGCGATCCGTTGGAATTGAGCCTGAGAGGCTATTTGTTGAGCATTCGCAAGGAAGATGCCGCAAAGATAGAAATTGAGGTGAATGCGGATGGAACAGGTGTTGTTGGCACTGGCGGGAAATCAGAATAGTGGAAAAACAACATTATTTAACGTATTAACCGGAAGTAACCAACATGTGGGAAATTTTCCCGGCGTTACGGTGGAGAAAAAGGTCGGGCAGGTAAAAGCCATCCCACAGGCATCGTTGGTGGATTTACCGGGAATTTACAGCTTATCGCCGTATACAAGTGAAGAAGTGGTAACGCGCGACTTTATTTTGCAGGAGCATCCGCAGGTGATTATTAATATCGTAGATGCAACGAACATTGAACGTAATTTATATTTGACTTTACAACTGATGGAACTGCAGGTGCCGATGGTGGTGGCGCTGAACATGATGGATGAGGTTATCGCCAGCGGGAATTCTATTCGGATTAAAGAATTATCAGAGCAGTTGGGGATTCCGATGGTTCCGATATCGGCAGCGCGTAAACAGGGAATCAATGAATTAATTCGTGAAGTAAAGCGGACGATTAAAAATCCACCGGCACCCAAAAAACCGGATTTTTGTAAAGGAGAAGTGCATCGTGCCCTTCATGCGATAGCACACATTATTGAGGACCATGCACAGGCTGCTCATTATCCGTTGCGTTTTGCCGCTACTAAACTGGTGGAGAATGATGAACCGATGCGGAAAGCCTTGCATCTTCATGACGATGATCTGCATATTATTGAGGATATCGTTGCCAGTATGGAACATGCCTTAGAAACCGATCGTGAGGCTGCTCTGGCTGATATGCGTTATTCTTATATTGAGGAAATATGCCGCAACAACGTATGTAAAGTTCAGGAAACAATCACCCAACAGCGCAGTGAAAAAATTGATCGCTGGTTGACCCATCGTTATTTGGGAATCCCGATTTTTATTATGATTATGTTGTTAATCTTTTATTTGACATTTACTGTGTTGGGTGGAACACTTCAGATATGGATGGAAGCGGGAATCGATGCACTGGTAGAACAGTTCTCGCGGTTATTGAACCAGATCGGTGTCAGTGAATGGCTTCATGCCCTTTTAATTGATGGGGTATGCACCGGTGTTGGCAGTGTTTTGTCATTTTTACCGATTATTGTTATTTTGTTTTTTTTCCTTTCCTTATTGGAAGACAGCGGTTATATGGCAAGAGTGGCATTTGTAATGGATCAGTTTTTACGTAAAATCGGCTTATCCGGCAGAAGTTTTGTGCCGATGTTGATCGGATTTGGATGCAGTGTTCCAGCTATCATGGCAACCCGAACACTAAGCAGTGATCGTGATCGAAAGATGACAATTTTATTAACACCGTTTATGTCATGCAGCGCCAAATTACCGATATATGGAATGATAACAGCAGCGTTTTTCCCCCGTCATGGTGCTTGGATATTAATCAGTGTGTATTTGCTGGGGATTTTGACTGCCATTCTCAGCGGTTTATTACTGAAGCATACTGTGTTTCAAGGCGATTCGGTTCCGTTTGTAATGGAATTACCGGCCTATCGAATCCCTGCTGCTCGCAGTGTCATACTGCATATGTGGGAAAAAGCAAAGGATTTTTTGCATCGTGCTTTTACGGTCATTTTTGTTGCCAGTATTTTGATCTGGTTTTTACAAAGCTTTGATTGGCATCTGAATTATTTGAACAATTCTTCACAATCCATACTGGCTTCGTTGGGCTCCGCTTTGGCACAGCTGTTTGCACCGCTTGGCTTTACTGATTGGCGAGCAGCCACAGCATTGGTTAGCGGAATCAGCGCAAAAGAAAGTGTGGTATCGACGTTAAGCGTTTTGGTCGGCGGTAATGATGCCCAACTGTCCTTGGCTCTGCAAACGATCTTCACACCGCTATCTGCCTATGCCTTTCTTGCTTTTACGGTACTTTATATGCCCTGTATTGCAGCTTTTGCGGCAACCAAACGAGAACTGGGGACATGGAAAGAGGCACTGTTAACAATCGGCTATCAGACATTAGCTGCCTATATGGTAGGAATGTTGATTTATCAAATCGGTATACTCTTCGTATAATAAAGTAGCGAAGAACAAAGCGGTAAAGCGAGCACTAAGAATTTCTGAAAATAGATTTGAAAATGCTGGATTGTGATCTAACAGATACATAAGGCATATAATGAAAGAAAGGAGGTGTTGTGATGTCGGTAGCGGATATTGTGGTAATTGGGATCATTTTAGGAATATTGGCGTTGTTAACCTATTTGACTCGAGGGAAAAAAACGGGAGGAGGCTGTGCCGGCTGTCACAGTGACTGTTCATCCTGTTTAGGTGTCCGTTCTTTTTATGATGAATATCAAGCCGATCAGAAAAATGAACGTATGATGTCTGACAGTCCTATTGGTTCAAAATCATCAGATAATGAGAAAAAATAATACTTTGGATAAGGAATCAGATCGATACGGTGATATCGCTCTTATTTGATTTCAACGTGATATGTTATTGCTATATATAAGATATAGGTAACGACTTATTGGGTAAGTCAATTACATAATACTCAGATAGATATGGTTATGCATTCGATGCAGAAATGTGTTGAAAAGCAAATCTGTCAGTACATGAAATTGCATTATATTTTATCATCATCTCAATCAGGTCGCTTGTCGAAGGGCAGCGATCTTTTTATATAGCAAGAATAATCCTTCTTTATGATAATGATATAAAAAGATCAGCACAGAAAAAGCTTCGGTAAACCATTTGGCTTCATAATGATAGTGAGATGTGAGCATCCTATGACTGTCCGTAATCGTTTACGCTGCTTGAATTTGATTATTTGACAGCGGATTCCAAAAAAAACTGCATTGCAATGTTCTGCTTTTTTTGCAATAATTAGCACTAAAGTGTTGACAGTGCTAATGAAATGGAATATACTATTAGCAGACATGGAACAAGAGTGCTAGAAAGAGGTGTGAAGGATGCTGACAAATCGACAGATCGTCATTTTTAAAACGATAGTTGATGAGTTTACTCGAACCGCAGAACCGGTCGGCTCCAAGACTTTGATGGCCCTATTGGATTTTCCATGTTCATCGGCAACGATTCGTAATGAGATGGCAGTGCTTGAGACAGAAGGACTGTTGGAAAAAACCCATACATCTTCCGGACGGATTCCCTCATCTGCCGGCTATCGATTCTATGTTGAGAATTTGATGGAAAAACAGCTTGATGAAGGAGTGAAAACTTCTTTACAAAAGGTTTTTAAAGAACGCCATTATTCGTTGGAAGAAATCGTGAAGAAAAGCTGCGATATTTTATCGGATATGACCAATCTTACTTCCGTGGTGTTGGGTCCGGACTCTAAATGTCAGCGGCTTCAGCACGTTCAGCTGATCCCAATTACGGAGCGCAGTGCGGTTGCTATCTTTGTGACCGATCACGGTCATACAGAAAACAAAACATTTCAATTTGATGAAGAGGTCAGCGTGGAGGATATTCAAAATTGTTGTACGATCCTCAATGAGAAATTAAGCGGAACCCCGATCGAAAATGTGGTAGAGCGGATGCAGGAGATTCAACCATTGCTTGAAGCGCATATTAATCGTCATGAGATGCTGTTTCAGGCATTCGTTAATGCGTTTGTACGATTTGCATCGGATAATGTCTACTGCAGTGGACAAAGCAACATGTTATATCAGCCGGAATTTGCCGATATTGAAAAATTAAAGCAGCTGATGAAGATGTTGGAAGATTCCAGCATCTGGCGACAATTAGCCAATCATGAAGGGGATCTGATGGTGCGCATCGGTGATGATAGCAACAATCAGATTATGCAAATGAATAATGTTGCCGTGATTGCCAGCAAATTCAAGCTGAATGATAACGAAGAAGGACAGTTAATGATTGTAGGCCCAACGCGGATGCAATACAATCGGGTGGTAGCTCTGATGGAATATATGAGCAAAGTCATCGAGGAAATGTATCGGGATGAATTCGGAGATAAATAGGAGGTACTTATGCAGGAGAATGAAACCAAGAAAGTAACCAAAGAAACGAAGGTATCCGAAGCCAAACAGGCGGAAAAAGAAGCGCCGAAGGCAAAGGAAATAAAAAAGCCGGCAAAAGCGGCAGCGAAAAATGACAAAGCAGAGCCAAAAGAAGAAAAAGTCAAACTAAACAAAAAGAAGCGCGTCCAGGAATTGGAAGAAGAAATAATCAAGCTTCAAGAAGAACTGGCGGTAAGCAAAAATGCATATTATAAAGCCTATGCCGATGCCGACAATATGAAAAAGCGCCTGCAAAGTGAAGCGGATAACGTGCGTAAATATCGGATTCAAAGCTTTGCCCAGGAAGTGTTGCCGATTTTGGATTCGTTGGAGCGAGCCTTGGATGTCAAAGTGGATGATCAAAATATCAAAAACTATGTCAAGGGCTTTGAGATGATTTATACCCAATTAAAAGCGGCATTGGAAAAGGAAGGCGTGAAAGAAATTGAAGCCTTAAATCAGCCGTTCGATCCCAACTTCCACAATGCATTGATGCAGGAAAAAGCAGAAGGTGTGGAATCAGGAATGGTGATTCAAGTATTGCAGAAGGGTTATATGTTAAAAGATCGCGTGTTGCGTGCAACACTGGTAAAAGTAAGCGAGTAAGCTAAAGGAGGAAATCATTATGAGTAAAATTATCGGAATTGACTTAGGTACGACTAATTCTTGTGTCAGTGTTATGGAAGGCGGAGAATGCAAGGTTGTGACCAATCCGGAAGGAAATCGTACGACACCGTCGGTTGTCGCATTTAAAAACGGTGAACGCATTGTTGGTGATGCCGCAAAACGTCAGGTTGTCACCAATAAAAATACCGTTATTTCCATTAAGCGGAAAATCGGTACCAATGAAAAGGTAACTTTAGAAGGAAAGGATTATACACCTCAAGAAGTTTCGGCAATGATCCTGCAATATTTGAAGGGATATGCGGAAGATTATCTCGGTGAAAAGGTGGATAAAGCGGTTATTACAGTACCGGCTTACTTCAATGATGCACAGCGCCAGGCAACCAAGGATGCCGGAAAAATTGCCGGTTTGGAAGTGGAGCGTATCATCAACGAACCGACCGCAGCCGCATTGGCCTATGGGTTGGATAAGACTGATAAAGAACAGAAAGTATTGGTATATGACTTAGGCGGTGGTACATTCGATGTTTCCATTCTGGAATTGGCAGACGGTACCTTTGAAGTATTGTCAACCAACGGTGATACCCACCTGGGTGGTGATGATTTCGATAACGTTGTTGTTAATTGGATGGTGGATACTTTCAAAAAGGAAAACGGCGTGGATTTAAGCAAAGACACAATGGCGATGCAGCGTTTAAAAGAAGCGGCAGAAAAGGCAAAAAAGGATTTGTCCGGAATGGCACAAACACAAATTTCTTTGCCGTTTATCTCAGCTGGTGCTGATGGACCATTGCACTTTGAGTCCAGCTTAACAAGAGCGAAATTTGATGAGATGACCAAGCATTTGGTAGAACGTACTATGGACCCGGTTCGCAATGCATTGCGTGATGCCGGATTAACCAAGAACGATATTCATCAAGTACTGTTGGTCGGCGGTTCTACCCGCATTCCGGCTGTACAGGAAGCGGTTAAAAATATTTTAGGCAAGGAACCAAATCGTTCCGTCAATCCGGATGAAGTCGTAGCGATGGGTGCTGCCATTCAAGGCGGTGTCATTGTCGGTGATGTCAAAGACGTACTGTTGCTGGATGTGACGCCCTTATCCCTCGGTATTGAAACGATGGGTGGAGTTATGACGGTATTGATTCCGCGTAACACGACGATTCCTGCCAGCAAATCCCAGATTTTCTCAACAGCGGCTGATAATCAACCGGCTGTCGATATTCGAGTGTTGCAGGGTGAGCGTCCGATGGCGAATGACAATAAGGAGTTGGGATTGTTTAAGCTGGATGGTATTGCGCCGGCACGTCGCGGGGTCCCGCAGATTGAAGTAAAATTTGATATTGACGTCAACGGTATTGTACATGTATCCGCTACCGATAAGGGAACCGGAAAACAACAGTCGATCACGATTCAAAACTCCAGTGGCTTGAGTGATGAAGAAATTGATCGAATGGTGAAAGAGGCAGAAGAACACAAGGCTGAGGATGATAAGCGTAAAGAGGAAATTGACTTGCGCAACCGTGCGGAAGCCTTCATCAATCAGATTGATATGACGATTGCGGATGCGGGTGATAAGATTGATGCTGCTCAGAAAGAACAGACGATCAAACTTCGTGATGAATTACAGAAATCGTTGGATGAAAACGATATGGTAGCCGTGAAGGCAAAATTGGATGAATTGGAAAAAGCAGCACAGGCAGCCAGTGCGGCAATGTATCAGAACGCACAGGATGAAGGCAATAACGGCGGTGCCAATGATGATAACGTTGTTGATGCGGAATTCGAAGAAAAGAACTAATAGGATTCAGACGATGCTTGGCGTTTCTCCAAGCCTCGTCTGTTTCGTCTGTATACCGATGAAACTATGATACAATGGTAAAGTAACGGGAATAAAGGCTTCGTTTGAGGAAGGTGATGAGGATGAGTAAACGCGATTATTATGAAGTACTGGGTCTGAGTAAGGGAGCCAGTGATGAAGAAATCAAAAAAGCCTATCGAAAAATGGCAAAAAAATATCACCCGGATGTCAATAAGGAGCCTGGTGCCGAGGACAAATTCAAAGAAGTAAATGAAGCTTATGAGGTTTTATCGGATCCGCAGAAAAAGGCAACTTATGATCAATTCGGTCATGCGGGAATGGAAGGCGCCGGGTTTGGTCAAGGCGGCTTCAGCGGGTTTGAAGATTTCAGTGATATTTTCGGATCCTTTTTCGGCGGTGGTTTTGGCGGCGGTCGCAGCCGACAAAGCAACGGCCCGCGTAAAGGAAACGATCGCTTTATGCAGATGCGCATCGATTTTATGGATGCAATATTTGGCAAAGAAGAAGAAATTACGATCGATGTGGATGAACAATGTACCGCATGCGGAGGCAGCGGTGCCTATTCCAAAAACGATATTCATACGTGTTCAACCTGTGGTGGCAGCGGTAAAGTAACTTCTCAGCAGCGCACTCCGTTTGGGGTATTTCAGAGTCAAAGCGTCTGCCCTGATTGTGGTGGAACGGGTAAGACAATTACCAAGAAATGCGATAAATGCCATGGCCGCGGGTATGAGCATAAGCGGGTAAAACTCAACATTAAAATCCCTGCTGGCATCCAGTCCGGACAACAGGTGCGTGTTCCTAACAAGGGGGAACGCGGTATCAACGGCGGCTCTAACGGAGATCTCTATATCGAAATTCTTGTAACGCGCCATAAGACTTTTGTACGTGACGGCAACGATATTCGCATTACCGTACCAATCAGTGCGTTGGATGCGACTTTGGGATGTAAGGTAGAAGTTCCCACTGTTTACGGCGATGTGGATTTAACCATTCCTGCCGGTACGCAATACGGCCAACAGTTCCGATTGCGTGGCAAGGGAGTGAAAACCCAGCGTGGGGCACAAGGTGATCAGTTTGTTGAAGTCGTGGTGGAAATACCCACTAAGATTACGAAGGAAGAAAAAGAACTGTATGAGACCATTCGCGGTAAGAAAGCGCATGAATCTCCGTTCGATAAATTCAAAAAAGCGTTTAAGTAACCTTTGTACTTCTGAAATCAATGTAAAAGAGCGTCTGATTCTGATAAGATCAGGCGGTTTTTTTATATTTGACAAAACAGTAACTTGTTACTATAATTACAGTAACAAGTTACCAATAAGGAGAAAGTCATGGAACTAAAAGAATTAACTCAACGCTTTTCCGATACCAAGGAGAATCAGGCGAAAGCAGTCTTCAGCACCTTGTTTATTGCCGGTAATCGTTTACAGACCTTATTTGATCGTAATATTCCTGAGATTACCTTAAAGCAATTTATGCTATTAACGATGATCCGACAATCTAAAGAACCACTGACATTTACACAATTGGGTAAACTGTTGGGATGCTCCAGACAAAACATCAAAAAATTGGCTTATGCTTTAGAAAAAAAAGGTTTTGTTTTCATTACTCGCAACGAAAAGGATATTCGTGCTTCTTCCATTTATCCGAGCGAAAAATGTAAAAGCTATTTTGAAACGGTGTTCATTACTTATCAGAAAGAACTGAATATACTGTTTGAAGATTATACGATTGCGGAAATGGAACAGCTGTTTCATTTGATGATGCGCTTGTATACAGGGATTGAGAAAATGGAGCGGCATACCGGCAATGCAAAAGGTTAGGAAAAAGATCATTTGGATCATGGGAAGTTTGCTTGTGATTTTCTTGCTTGGTAAAATTATAATGGCTTATATGATCCAAAATGTTAATGATATCCCTCTTTATCCTGTTGATTTCACGACTATGGAGGATCAAGAGAAAATCGGAGAATATGCGATTGCTCCGGTATATGCAAAAGTTCGTGTTACGATTTGCGATCATAGCATTACGCAGATCATCCTTTTGGAACACGACAATGGCTTAGGTTCTGCGGCAGAAGCTATTGTCAATGATGTGATTCGGGAACAAAGTTTGGAAGTGGATGCGATATCAGGGGCGACAGTAAGCAGTAAATGTATTTTAAAAGCAATTGAAAATGCAGTGATAAAAGGAGAAGAAGAAAAATGAAAACAGTTGTTATTTATCATTCACAAACCGGTTTTACCAAACGCTATGCGCAATGGATCGCAGAAGCCACAGAGGCTGATTGTTTTGATTACTCCATTGCTAAAAAGAAGAATTTAGACAGCTATGATAATATTATCTTTGGTGGCTGGGCATTTGCCGGAGGAATCAGTAAACTCAACTGGTTTAAAAGTAATGTGGAGAAATGGTTGAAAAAGCGGTTGATCGTATTTTGTGTCGGGGCAAGTCCGATCGAGAATCCGGATGTGGCACTAGCCTTAAAGCAGAATTTTGACAAGCCGGAATTGAAAAATGTCCATGCCTTTTATTGCCCGGGAGGCTTGAACTATGAAAAAATGCCTACTCCGTCTAAGCTTATGATGAAACTGTTTATCAAAACGCTGAAAAAGAAGAAAGATAAAACAGAAGAAGAGGAGACTATGATTAAAATGATTTCTTCCTCCTATGATATATCCGATAAGAAGTATATTGAACCGATTTTGGAATGCTTAAACAAATAAGATTGTGTATATTAAATCAACGGAAATGGTTTTCATCGGATTTCGGATTTTATTATATTTTGGTGATTCAAAAGACTCTTTGACTGCTTGACAAAAAAACTGGAAAACAAACCAAGGAAGGAAATTTTAATCCATGTTCTCTGAAATAACGAAAAAATGATAATGCCAAATTCGAGCATATCGGTCATGTTTGTGTTGGTATCTTGACATTTACAGAGACGGTTATCATATGTGTGAAATGATTTTTTCATATGGTAATGATCATCACCCGGTAAAGTTATATTCTCATGTTTATGCAGAACAGAATCCGATTTTATCAGTGTAAATCAAGAAAATTTTTGATTTAAAAAAGGAATATTTGGATCAAGTGAGATGCTTGAGAAAAATCAATCGGAAGAATATGTTTATGGTTCGGACGTTGATGATTTTGGCACAATTCATCATACTAAAAAGGCAATTAAGATTAAATTAAAAAGATTTGATCCTAATATGCGTAGTGCTGAACCCTGTGTTCTCATATGAACTTTACAGCCACAGCAGGGGTTGCATAATCCGGATATAATAAACCGCTTATTTTTTACATTTTTTTCTGCGTTTTTTGTTAACTCAGAGTAAGGTATGATTGCAAAAGGCATATAAGGTATGCTAAAATATAAAGAGAATTAATTGGTGAATGTATAGAGATAGAAGGTTTCACTGATTTTGAGAACAGTCATTACTGCCATTTGTGAATATCTGCTCATATCTTAAAATAAAAGGGGAAAACCATTGAAATGATCATCTTAATCCTAAAAGTAGGATGAACAGATCAAAAGAAATATCTCATATAATGAGAAGGGACTACAAGAAGAATGAAAGAGGAGAGACGTTTTATGAGAAGCTTAGTAAAATCTAAAAAGTTGCTTGCGATTTTCTGTGGATTGATTACGGTCACTGCTTTGGCAATTCATGGACAGATCACTGCTTTGGCAATTCATGGAAATATAACTACCGGTCATGCAAAGGATTCTATTATTATAAATCAAAGCAGCAATGATCAAGTGGTATACTTATCCGATATTCCTTACAGTAAAGCAACTTTGGAATATGGAACAATCGGTTTAGATAAAACCAGTTCCAATACTGCATTGACATTGTTGCTGAACGGATCAACGACTACTTTTAAAAAGGGGGTTTGGGCACACGCGACCTCTACGGTTGAATACGATATCAGTGAATACAGTAAGGACTATGCGTATTTTTCAACGTATTACGGTTTAAATACGACAGCTCAAAATAAAGGAAATGGTGTTAAGTTTTATATTTATACCTCAAAAGACGGAACGACATGGGACTTAAAAACAGAAAAAGAACCTGCGGCTTTAAAAAGTTCCAATAATGTCATATATGCAAAAGTTGATATTAAAAACGTAAAATATCTAAGATTGTATGCGGACAATAACGGTTCTAATGCCTCCGATCATGCAGTTTGGGCAGACGCGAAACTTGTAAAGGAAGGTTACAGTGAAAATGTAACCAAAACGGTGGAGGAATTAGATGCAGAAATTAAATCTAAATATACCTCTGGACCGGTCGGTGATGATATTAAGCTGACACTGCTTCAAAGAGATTTAATTAATCGTGTCGGACAATATGGCCTGCGATCATTTATTGAAGCAGATCCTAAAAATATAGAGATGTTAGAATGGTTTTTAAATGATGAAGAAGCATTACGTTTATGGACAGTAGGAGGAAGACCTTTAGGTTCTTATATGAGAGCGTTAGAGGTATTGAGTACTGTTTATCAAGCTCACAAAGCAGATTTGACAGATGAAACTGCGGCGCTCGGCGGTACTGCGGGAATAAAGTGCAAGGATGTCTATTTAAAAATGATGTTATCATTGTCCTTATCACATTCAAGCGGTATCGGTTTATGGATCGGAGGTAATCAATACTCTAATGCATTAAAGCGATATGAAATTTATAAGAGCATGTATCAGAATAATCAGTTGGACAATCGAGCTGCATTTGAACAGTTGACGGTTGAGGAAATGCGTTGGCTGATGCATGTAAATATCGATGATGAGGAAATTTTATGGCTGCATGATTATTCAAAGAAATGGTCAAGCGCCAATGATCGCTTCAATCCGTATAAATATATGAAGTATACATTTGGTTACAGCTATTACAGACCGCAGTATTATTCTCAGGCGAACTATGCCAAATGGGATGCAAAATATAACTTATCAAAATACGGTGTTCCGTATCGGTCGGGAAAGCCGAAGCTGTGGATCGTATTTGAAGAAGGAGCAGTCTGCGGCGGTCTTTCTAAGACAGCTGCAAACCTATGGGGTGTATGGGGCTGGCCGACAAGTACGGTAGGTCAACCGGGACACTGTGCTTATATCTATATGTATCATGCCGGCGGCGGCAAAATGGCATGGCAGCTGGCAAACAGTGTTGT
>CAJUGR010000026.1:0-1170 GCA_910586285.1 uncultured Erysipelotrichaceae bacterium | reverse complement strand
GCTTAGCTGAAGAGGTTGCGGACGTCATGACTTGGAATCCGCTTCCGATGTATGATTTAACACGCAGAATCGGAACAAAAATTACTGCACCTGAATATAAAGCACAGCTGTTGATGCTTCAAAATGAGACTTTGAATAAAGCTAAAAGTGCAACCTTCTCCAATACGGTTCAATATAAAGAAGTGCCGGTAGTGGCACAGGCGATCCTCGGTGAAGTGGATTCAAGAATTGCGACCTTCTCTTTCGACGGTGCCAATGCAGGAAAAATCGTGTTGTCGAAACAGCTCCAGAGTACTCAGGTAACATGGAGCTACAGTTTAGACGGCGGCAATACATGGAAGGATTGCTACACACCGACTGTACAGCTTACACAAGAAGAAATAAACAGTATTGATGTAAATAAGGATATTAAGGTTCATATTGTAGGTTTGCCGAGAGAAGATAAAAATATCTACACAATCAACATTACAAAAGGAAAATTCCCAACAGCAAGCGTTAGCACCAGTGATGAGGAAAACCGTATCTATGGTGTAACAGACCTTATGGAATGGACATTAGATCCAAATGGTGAATGGACTTCTTTCGCAGAAAGCAATCCGTTGTTTACCGGTAATAAGAAAGTATACGTAAGATTAATAGCAACAGGAACAAGCACAACAAGTGATCCGGTTTATTATACATTTACTGAAAATATCATAGATGATAAACAAGCTTATATCCCATCGAAGAATTTATCAGTTGTAACAGTATCATCAACCAGTTCGGGTGATAAAAACAATATAATTGACGGTAACTTAAATACGGCATGGCAATCAAAAAATGTGCCTGCCTATGTAGATATTGAGATAGATAGAGCAAGATATGTGAATGCTTTAGAATTTACATGGGATAAAAATGCGGTAATGGGTGGTTCACTTCCATATGGACATCCGAAAAATGTGACTGTGTTTGTTAGTATGGATGGTAACGACTGGCAAACCGCAACTACTGCATCGTTACCGGAGATATTGTCCAAAAAGACATTAACATTTGATACTCCGATTCAAGCCAAATATGTAAGGTTCCACTGTTCAAGTATTTATAGTTCTATCATAAATGTTCTGGCAATATCAGAAATTAAATTATATGAGGATTTAACGGTTGATGATACACCGTATGCCGAAATCAGCT
>CAJUGR010000025.1 GCA_910586285.1 uncultured Erysipelotrichaceae bacterium | reverse complement strand
CACTTACTTCGGCAATGACGCTGTTATTCCAACCGGAGATAACAGTCTCCTCATCGCTTTCAACCAAGCCATCACCGTATACATGGATCGCCTCATTCTCAGCTAATACTTCCGTAAATTCACTATTGCGATCGACAATATACTCTGTGTATTCCTGATCTTTGTAATAAACTTCATCTTGTGAATACAGATATTCTCTGATCATGTTTACGATATTATCTATACTCCAAATGTTATGCCCGATCTCAAAGCTACTATTTTCTTCTGTTTTTTCTTTATCCGATTCACAAATTCCTGCTTTCTGCTGTTTCACCTTCTCTCTCAATGTGAGGAATGTATCATCAATCACTTCTTCCGTAACAATCGTAAACGGCTCTCTATCATCATACCATACTTCCATATGATAATCTTTCGTATCTACATACTTTTGTTCAATCCGCTCTTTTTCTCCGTCATAATGATATTCATAGCTATCGTAACCCTGCTCCAGACGAATGAGTTGATTGAGATCATCATAGATATAATAATCCACTCTGCCATCTTCATTGATCTTCTTAGCGAGATTCCCATTACTATCATATGTGAAATAGGTAGTGCCTTCTTCTGTTACAATGCTTTCAATCTGATTCTTGTCATTATACTTCGTGGTTTTGATGCCATCCTTACTGGAACGTGTGATCTGATTGCCATAGATATCATATTGATATGTCGTTTTGATCTCTTCTCCGTCGATGTACTTCACACTTTCACTAAGTTCATCATAAGCATTGTAAGTATACATATTAACGTGTCCGTCAACGATCTCTTCAATTAAGTTATCATTACTATCATATGTATACGATGCATCATAGATGACTTCATTGTTCTTTTCACTTCTTTGTGTTTTGATTCTGCCCAAATCATCATATGTTTTTGTGGTGGTGATATCACCTTGAATCAGGTTGATAATCTCATTTCTTTTATTGTATTCATATTCTGCGATTTTTTCATTCTCTTTACTTACGGTTTTGATTCTGCCCAAGTCATCATACGTATAAGTAACTGTCGTTCCCGCATAGTTTTTTTCAACCAAATTGTTATCGTCATCATAAACATAAGTAACTTCATTGCCTTTGGTATCAATAACCGATGTCTTTTGATTAAAAGCATTGTAAGTATTGGTAACGACACCCTCCATATTTTCGGCAGTAAGCAGATTATTTCGGCTGTCATACGTAAATGTGATGTCTCCTTCACTCAGTTTGTTTCCTAAAGCGTCATACGTATAAGTGATCGTAGTACCGTCATTCTTCTCCCATGCGATCTGATTACCGAATTCATCGTACTCATATTCATTGGTACAACCGTATTCATCTTCTTCATAGATTAAATGATGATCTTCATCATATTCATACTGCGCTGTTTTCCGGTTGATTGTTTTGGCAATCTTATCTCCTGCCTCATCATAAGTATAAGTCACATAACGCTCTTCATGATTTTGTACCTTGATGATGTGATTTAACCCATCATATTCATACAATGTCTTAGTTCCGTTTTTATCCGTTTCTTCAATAACATTGTTATTGGCATCGTATTTACGTTCTTCTTTTGCGCCAAAAGCATCGGTTATGGCAATAATATTACCGGTTTCATCATATTCCAATGACTGTACAGCGACAAATTTATCCTCATCTTCAAAGGAAGGGAAAGATATGGTAATCGGCCGGTTACAAGCATCATAACTCGTTTTCTTGGTGATTCCTGCTTCTGTGACCAAAGTCTCATTACCGTTAGCGTCATATTCCTTTCGTAAGGTTAATACCCCATTTACTTTGGTTTGAATCAAACGATGATTTAGATCATAAGTATATTCTGTCTGTAATGTCTTATTATCGATTTGTTTGATCACATTACCGTAAGCATCATATTCCTTATCACTGATACTGCCCTTTTCATCACTGTGAACGACATTGCCAAATTTATCGTAAGTATAAGTCGATAAATTTCCGTTCGCATCTTTCTTTTCAATGAGTTGATTCTGTTCATTATAGGTGTTTTCTTCCTGTACCACATCATTGGTGGTGATTTTGATTAATCTGCCCCATTCATCGTAGTCATAGACAGTGGTTTTTTGTCCGCTTTCTTCTTTCACCACATTGCCTAATAAATCATACTCTTTGATTGTTTCCTTGCCATTGGGCGCAATTTCTTTATTGACTCTGCCATAGCTGTCATATTCATATTCCGTTGTTCCGCCGTTGGAATCAATCTCTTTGATTTTCTGTCGGCGATCATTGTATACAATCTCTGCTTGGTTTCCCAAGGCGTCCGTTGCTTTCACCAGTTGTAATTCATCATTGTATTCATAGGTTGTTTCAAAGCCGCGCTCATCGACTTCCATTTCTAATAAGCCAAAGATGTTATATCGGGATTGTTTTGTATGCCCCAAAGGATCGCTCTCTTTTATGATATTTCCGTATGCATCGTATTCTTTCGTACTTTTATTACCTAGAGCATCAATACTCGCTACCACTTGATTTTTGGCATCATATTGCTGCTTCGTACTGTTTCCCATGGCATCAATCGTTTCGATGTTATTCCCGTTGGCATCATAGCGATATCTTGTTTGCGTATTCTGAATTTTATCATAAATCGCAACTTGATGACCCTTGGCATCATAGGCATATTCCGTGACTTGACCTTTGGCTTCCTCACGGATCACCTGATTCATCGCATTGTAAGTTTTCTTGGTGGTATTCCCAAGGGCATCTGTGGCTTCAATAACATTTCCCTGTACATCATAAACGTTGGTCGTGGTTGTGCCATCAAAGTTCTTTGTCTCAATGATATGATCGCGATCATCATAGCGCAGCTCTTCCGTTCTTCCATAAGCATCAGTCGTTTTGATCTTTCTTTGGAAAGCATCATATTCATAAGTGGTGGTTTGACCTTCACTGTCTCTTTCTTCCACTACATTACCGTAATCATCATACTCCGTATATATCGTTAAACCGGTTTGTTCATTTGTTTTTTCAATGACGCGTCCGTAACGATCATACACACTTGATGTTTCTCCCTGTGTGTTTTTCACATAAATTTCATTTCCGTAAGCATCATAACGCTTGGTCTCTAAATTAACATCCTCATAAAGAATCGCAATTTGATTGCCATAAGTATCATAAATATATTCACTGGTTCGCTTATAAGGATCAATGGCACGAATTACCTGACCTTTGTTATTATAAGTGTATGTTGTCGTATAACCTTGTGAATCGGTTTCACTGATTAACAAACCTTCTTTATTATAGGTTTTGGTCTCTTTATTCCCGTTCGCATCAATACTGGCAGTCACATTTCCTGCTGCATCATATACAGTTGTTACCGCATTGCCTAAGGCATCAATCTCTTTAACCGTGTTTCCGTTGAGATCATACACCTTTTTACTTGTATTGCCTAAAGGATCGGTGGTGGTAAGCTGCTGATTGTAAACATCATAAGTATAAGTGGTGGTTTGACCGTTTATGGTGCTGGAAATCATATTCCCGTATTTGTCGTATGCTTTTTCAGCGACATTTTCCGTTTTATCCGCATAAGTCGTGATCGTTTTGATCTCTCTGCCGAAAGTATCATAATGATGCTGGATTTGGGTGCCTTTACCATCGGTTTCTTTGCTTAAGAATTGGCCTTTGTATTCCTTTGTAACCACACTTCCGTTAGGATCAATACGTTTGATCTCGCGATTCATCGCATCATATTCATACGTTGTCACAAGTCCTTCCTTAGAAATGCTTTTCACGAGATTATCATTTTCATATACATTGATTTCTTCATTGCCTTGTGCATCAACCGTTTTGATCAAATTGTCATTTACATCATATTCATAGGCAGTAGTATTGCCATAAGCATCGGTCTCACTTTGCTTGTTTCCGTGGGCATCATATGTGTATGTTGTTGTCAAGCCTTGCTCATCGCTTTCTGCTATGAGCTGATTGACCTCATTGTATTGACTGGTCTTCTTGATGGATCCTTTGCTTGACGAAATCAGGTTATCATTTTTATCATACGTGTTTTTGGTAATTCCGCCGATACGATCTTTATAAGTCTTTATATTACCACAGGCATCATAACTCCATTGTTCACTGGATCCGTCAAAATAATTTTTCTGGGTCATTTCCCCATTGGCATTATAAACATAGGCAATCGTTTTACCTTGATTATCACTCTCTTTGAGCGTATTTCCATTGGCATCATAAACAAATGTTTCTTTCAATCCATTGTCATAACGGATCGCAGTGATCATATTGCCACTGTAACTGTAAGTTTTAACGGCACCGTATGGATCGATTTCTTTGATAACCCTATTTTTAGCATCGTATGCATAGGATGTCTTACCGCTTTGATTGTCAGTGGAAGACATCAATTTATTACCGTTGTAGGTATTATTGGTGATTTTTCCCTCCCGATCTTTGTGATAGGTGATATTATGGTTGGCATCATAGCGATATTCCTCACTGGTACCGTCCGGATAACTTGCTTTTGTCAGATCGGTTTTATTATAGGTATAACGGGTGACGTTGCCTTCGGCATCTTTTTTTGAAGTAATATTACGATAGGAATCATAGGTGTAGGAAGTATCCAATACACCATCCAGAGTGATAGAAGTCGTATCATAGTTCGCATTAAAGGCATAGACATCCTTACTTCCGTTCGCATTGGTCACAATCGTTTTATTTACCTGATAAGCGATGGTGGATACATTGCCGTTACCGTCTGTCTGCTTGATGACGCGACCCTTACTGTCATACGTATTCTTGGTGGATGTCACACCGTTTTTATCAATCACGGATACAAGGAAGTTATTTTTATCATAACGATACTCCTCTTTGTTCCCTTTGGTATCTCTGAATTTGATCAAGTTGCGGTTCGCATCATATTCATAACCGGTCCTCTGTCCTCCCGGTAATACCACCTCTCTCACCAACTTGCGATCATTGTAATGGAACGTAATCGTTTTTTCTCCTGCTTTCATTGAGGTGATGGTACCGTATTCATCACGGCGAATCTGAATCGTATAGCCACTCTTATCCTTGATGGATTGTAAGGATCCATACGTATCAAAATAATAGGTCTTGCCGTTATCCAAATCGGTAATGGTGACTTTGCCAGAAGTCATGCTCAATGTTTTGCGATCTGAAGGTTTTACCTGATAACCACTGCTTGTTTTGGCAAATTGATAGATACGGCCATCCCCGACAAAGTAAAGCATATTCCCATCTTTATCATAAGAAATATAACTTTCAATTTCTGTCGTAAAGCCGTTCCCAAACATATTCGACAACTGAGGGCCGGTGGAATTGTAATAACGATGTAAAGTAAACGGCTCTCCATCTTGAATCGTAAAGTCTTCACCATCGAAATAATAGTTTCCTGTTGTCGAATTCACCGGATCAATCACCGGACATATTCCGGATAAACAGTTTGAACCACGGTTCACATATTCGGCCTTATAGACACTGATCTGAAGCGGCGGTGTATATACATCTGCCGTTACTTTCGGATTATTCTTTTTGAAACGCAAGATCAGTATATCATTTTCTTTTACCGTATTCACAGATAAATTGTTATCTGCTTTAATTTCATCAATGGTTACGCCGTAATAGGACGAGATACGCGGTAATGTGTCCCCCGGTTTTACTTTGTATTTGATAAAAGCATCACTGCGATAATTAATCGTACTTGTTTCGCTGCCCTTTTGAACCTTTACTTTATATTCATAGGGAGTGTCAAATTGTGGAATCCGTGCTTTTGTGATGTAATCGGTAGTATAATTGACCTCTTCCTTCGGATATGTCTGCGTATCTGCTAGCGTTTTAATAATATAAATCGGATCGACAAAATACCGATCACTTTTTGCACATTCACGATTCAGTACTTGGTTTTTCCCTTGTTCCACTAACTCAAAACATACTTGGCTATCAGGCTTGGCAATACCGTCAAAGCTCAATGCCTCAAAGCCTTTATTTAATATGGAAAAAATTCTCATTTCCGTATCAAAAGTATCTATTGCGAGGTTTGGATCCACATCATAAGCATCTCGATAAGTGATGATAATGCGTGGGCGATTGCTGGCACTGGCTTCACCTAAAAATACATTTGGTAAATAGGCTGAAGACTCATTGGTCGCTTTGAGTTCTATTGTTTTGTTTTTCCCGGCATATATATCTTTAATATATTCTGTCACATCAAAGGCTTGCCAACCGCTATTACCGCCAATCGTCGTTGTCGAAATCGCAGTTGTAGACGGTCTATTATTCCATGTTACGGCAAGCGGATCTACATATCCGCTTGTTTTACCTACCTGTATTGTATTCCATTGGTTATTATAAGCTACTTTTTTATATAGATTCAGCTTTGCATCCACAATTTCTTTATCCGAACCAATCGATAATCCAGCAACATGAATATATGTTCTCGTAATTCCAATCGCATAGCCTAATCCTGAAGCATAACCACCTTCATAGCCCACAAAAAGATCGTAATACTTACTGTTAACATTGGGTTCTAAAGAACGATTGTATCCGGACGTAACACTGATTTTCTTTGTTTCATCCGCTGTTCGCGCACTCATTCTGACGGGATATACGCGCTGTTCGCTGTGTAGCCATTCCTGATCCGGTTTCAGGATCACTTCCAGCCCTTCATCGTTTTCTTCATACGAAAATGTCACCGGACTTGTCCGTCCCAACGCATCAACGCACTGCGGTTTATTCATACTGAAAAGCACTGTATTACCCTGCTTTAGCAATAATGCCTCAGCAGTCTCTTCCACTTTCATTGCGCCTTTATCGATTGTATAACCGATCGAAGCATCATCACTCACCGCATTAAAAATGTATGTTGTTGTAACACTGTTCCCCCCCAAACGATATTCCATATCAATATTATCATAAGCCTCGCTGTATAGCATAACGTTTTCTTGGACATCATATACACTCAGATCCGCATCCGCATGGTCAATGATCACTTCTTCACCGGATGTGTTTTCCATCCGCATTTGGGTGCCATTCACCGCAAAATCATATAATCCATCTTTATTCTCATATACCGGTTCCGACCGATTAGTACGGGCACGACTTTGTTCTAGAGTATTATCAATCTCAATAAAGTCCTTGCCTTCTTTTTTATGAATTGGTTCAAAGTACAACTCCGTCACATAGGAACCATCTTCCATTTGATACGTTTTAGAATTCTCACTGCGCTCGGATAAGATCTCCTTATCTGCGCTGTAAGAACTCACTTCTTCATAAACCTCAGCCTCTTTCTTAATCTTTTCCGGCTCACTTTCCGCTATTGGAGTTTCCTCGTTTAACGGCGGCTCTTCGGTAATGTCCTGTTCATAATAGGAACCTAACGTATCTGCCAAGTGTACTTTATTTACTTCATTGGCGATGACATCTAATGTTGTTGACATTGCTTGATACATCATCAATAAAGCAAAAAAACCGGCCAGATAGCGATATTTCTTTTTATTCCAATTTTTCTTAATCTTTTTCATACTCATTCTCCCCGATCACAATTCTCATGATAATAGCGAACATATACTTTTAACTCTGCTTTTAGCAACTCGACTTCGGCTTCCGTCTGCTTTTTTCGGAATGCCTTCAACGCCTTTAACAGTGATTCCTGTGCTTCGTATACTCCCTTTGTATCAGAAACTTTACTTTCTTCTGACATCTCTTTTATTAACAAATCATCTTGTTCTTTGATGCGGTTAATATACGCATCATACTCTTTAAACCATGCCTCACTGCACAAATCACTGCGTTCTAACAATTTATTAAGATCATTCACATTTATTTTCATGATTGTACAATGATCTTTGATCTTGTCTTCTTTCTTCGCATCTAATGCATGATCTGTACAACTGCGCAAGCAAAAAAAGAATAAAAGAAGTAGAATGATCAAGATCCCTACATCTCTTATTCTTATCGTTATATGTTTTCCTTTATAAATGATATGTCCCATGGCCCCATTTTTCATTATCTTTGTTCTGAATATTCAGACAACAAAAATAACCGTATCTCCTCCTATGCTTGCATTATACTTCATATACGCTTTATCTTCAATCCCCTTTTAGCAATTTTAACAATAAAATAGGATATACTATGTATGCTTACCGTTAATAAAATAAGCATGATATTATAGGAATTACCTTAACTTATGGCTGAATAAACAAAAGGGCAAACAGCTTTGATACTATTAAATCTTCAAATTCAACGCAATTCCTTAGCAGTTTTTAAACGAAACAAGAGCGTTACCGGATCACTAAAAGCACACAAAAAACCAAGCAAAAACCGCAGTATTACCACCGCGGTTAGTTATAATCATCAATAATGACCTCTTTGATCGGTTCTTCTTCCTCATAATCACCGTCGTCATCCGCTTCTTCAATAATCAGATCATCGGTATCGACAACCACCTCATTGAAGGTATGGCGACTGCGCAAATCCCACTCATTATTGCCCACACAGACAAAACGGTCATCCAATGACATATCACTGTAAAACTGAGCGATATTATCTTCTTCTTGTTGGGGTGTAAAGCCCATCATCGTTGCGACATCTTCCCAAAGTTTTAAAAATGTTACCGATTTGCGTTTTTTTAACATCAATTCATACGCAACATTGATCATTGACTTACTGCTCATGTTATGATACCTCCTACATTTTCTCAGTTGCTTCAACGCCAATCAGCGCCAGAGCGTTTTTTAAAGTAATTTTGGTTGCCTTCAATAAAGCCAACCGCTGCGCACTCAACTCTTCATTCGTTGGATCGATTACCTTGCACGCATTATAGAAGCTGTGGAAATACGCAGCCAACTTCTGAATATAGTTGCACACTTTATTGGGAGAGCGCAGCTTTGCGGCATCCTGAACTACACCGGGGAATTCATTAATGTATTTTAACAGCTGAATCTCTTTGGCATCTTCCAACAATTCATAGGAAGGGCATGATTTTACATCCGTTACCTGTCGCAAAATCGAACAGATTCGCGCATGAGCATATTGTGCATAATAAACCGGATTGTCATTGCTTTGCTTGCGAGCTAAGGTCAAATCAAAATCAAGATGAGTATCCAAGGCCCGTTGAACAAAAAAGTAACGCACCGCATCAACACCGACTTCCTCACATAACTCACGTAAGGTAACGGCATTGCCGGTTCGCTTGCTCATTTTGACTTCCTCGCCGTTATCGACCAAGCGCACCATTTGAATAATATCCACTTCCAACTGATCGGGATTCTTTCCCATTGCCTGCAAGGCCGCTTTCATGCGTGGAATATAGCCGTGATGATCGGCACCCCATAGATTCACCAACAAGTCAAAGCCGCGTTCAAACTTCGTTATATGGTATGCGATGTCCGGCACCAGATATGTGTAGGAACCATCACTTTTACGCAATACACGATCTTTGTCATCCCCAAAGGCAGACGAGCGAAACCACAGTGCCCCATCCTGCTCGTAAGTATGACCCAAATCATGCAGTTTTTCCAGCACCGCTTCTACCTTACCGGATTCATGCAGTGACAATTCGCTTGACCACACATCAAAATGTACACGGAATAAATCCAAATCCCGACGCAATTTATCAAGCTCCAACTGGATTCCCTGTTCGCGGAAAAATGCGTAGGCGATCATTTCATCTTGCTTCACATATGCATCACCATACTGCTCCTTAATCGCTTTGGCGATGTTAATGACATCTTTGCCGTAATATCCATCCTCCGGCAATTCTTTTTCGATACCGAACTCCTGTAAATAGCGTGCCATCAAGGAAAGTGCCAAGGTATGAATCTGATTACCGGCATCATTGACATAATATTCGCGACAAACATCATAGCCGCTGGCCTGCATGATGCGACTAACGCTGTCACCCCATGCCGCTCCCCGCGCATGACCCAGATGCAAATCTCCGGTCGGATTGGCCGATACGTACTCCACATTGACTTTACGATGCGCGCCACTGTCATTTTTACCATAATCATCGCCGGCAGCCAACACCACATCGATCACATTACGCATCGTATCTTTGTTCATTGTAAAATTCATAAATCCGGGACCCGCAATCTCACAGTGAGCAATCTGCGGACAATCCAGCGCCTCCACCAGTTGCTGCGCAATCACCCGCGGATTTTGATGCAGCGCCTTCGCCGATTTCATCGCAATGTTACACGCATAATCACCATGGCTTTGATCCTTGGGAATTTCGATCACAATATCATCTGTGGCAATCACCGCATGAAACGCTTTCTCATACGCTTGTGCCACCGCTTCCTTTAATATAGTTTCTAATTCATTCATACGATTACGACTCCTCCTTGATGTTCCAAATGATCTGGTAGCCGCCGCTTAACACATCGCCATGATAAATATCATATACCAAAGTGATCATTTGATCCCGACAAATATATTTTATTGTATCCAAATCGATATCAATGGTTCCATAATCAGATGTCAGCCATCCCTTGGTTCGCTTTCCCCGCTCAAAGATCAACCGACTTTCTGTTTCCCCTTGACTGTGAATCTCCATTCCTGTTTTGGTGGTGATAATTTCTATTTGAACACTTGTTTCCTTGGATTCCTGCACATAGCGACAACGCCACCCATCGCCGTTTTTCTCGATGTTACAGCTTCCTTGATAGAGGATATCCCGTTCCTGTGTATAGCGATGTTTTCGCTTTACCAGCACATGTTTTTTCATTCAATCACCACTTTACCCTGTTGCATTATAACAGAATTTTTATAACGTGCAAGTAGTTCTTTCAAAAATTCATTCTTTTCCGCTGTTTTCCTTATTAAAAACCGCTTTTCAAGGATTCAGCACAA
Source organism: uncultured Erysipelotrichaceae bacterium (assembly GCA_910586285.1). Lineage (GTDB taxonomy): Bacteria > Bacillota_I > Bacilli_A > Erysipelotrichales > Erysipelotrichaceae > C-19. The sequence goes on along the minus strand of CAJUGR010000025.1, from coordinate 6,709 downwards.
CGAATAGGTTTATCCCCAAAGCAAACGAGCATACTAGCACATAAGGGGTGATGAGTTATGAAACATTGGAAAAAAATCATCTTTGTCATTGTATTTTTAGGTTTGAGTGCGTTGCTTACCATATATACTTATGCGTATTTCGATACGTTGGATATTAGTGAAACAAGAAAAAGCATCACCATATATGATAAGGATGGCAATGTATTATATGAATCCAATTTCAAAAAGAATATGGAATGGACGCCGTTATCCGATATACCCGAACGGATACAGGATGCCTTTGTCAGTGTAGAAGATAAGCGCTTTTATCTGCATGCCGGTTTTGATCCGATAAGAATTGCCAAAGCCATGAAGAATAATATGAGCCGGGGGGAAGTTGTGGAGGGCGGTTCCACCATTACTCAACAATACGCCAAGAATTTATTTCTTACCAATGAACAGACGATGTCCCGGAAAGTCCAAGAGTTTTTCTATGCGGCCCGATTAGAAATGCAGTACAGTAAAGGAGAAATTCTGGAGGGCTATTTGAATACGTTATACTATGGTCATGGGGTATACGGCATCCGTAATGCGGCACATTTCTTTTTTGATCGGGAATTGGCACAGTTGGATATCGCTCAGATTGCCATGTTAATTGGTATTCCCAACGGTCCTTCTCTGTATTCTCCTTATCTTCATCCGGATTATGCCAAAAATCGACAGGAATTGATTCTCGCTATTTTGGTACATAACGGAGTGATCACAGAAAAGGAATACGAGGCGGCCGTCAAAGAAGAATTAACCTATGCTGACCATGAGGAAGAACCGGCTGTTTACGGTAATGAAGAGTATTTCATCACCGCAGTTTTAAATCAGTTGGATCAGAAAGGATTACTCGATAAAAGCAATACACTCCACGTGATGACCGGCTATGATGCTAAGGTACAAAGCGCTTTGATGCAGGCCATCTCACAAGGAATGAATAAAATGGATGAATTGGAATGTGCAGCGATCGTATTAGAGCCGTATACCTCTCATGTCTTAGCCATTGCCGGCGGTAAGGATTATACGCTCTCTCAATACAATCGGGCATTGTATGCGCAACGTCAAGTCGCAAGTACAATCAAACCGCTGCTTTATTACAATGCCTTACGACAAGGCTTTACACCGGCTACCACATTTATCTCGCAGCCGACTACGTTCCAAGTCGGCACCGAGGAATACGAACCGCAGAATTATGAGAATCGCTATCCGTATCGGGAAATTTCGATGGTGAATGCCATTGCTATGTCAGATAATATTTATGCGGTAAAAACCCATTTATTTCTGGGAACGGGAACGCTGCATCAATCATTGTTGGATTTCGGCATTCATCAATCGGAAGAAAATCCCAGCGAAGCACTGGGAACGGTGAATATGTCCGTGTATGAATTAGGAAATATTTATAATACGTTTGCCTCGGAAGGATTATACCATGAGCCTTCGCTCATTCAACGGGTGGATGACGGCAACGGCAAAGTATTATATGAAGAGGATACGCAAAACAAACGTTTGCTGGATCGTGATACCACATTGATATTAAACCAAATGTTAACGGCAACTTATGATCTGCGTAATCGTACCACCTCCTACCCCACCATGTCCGGATATGCACCTCATACCAAAGTCGCAATCAAATCCGGCACCAGTGAGTGGGACGGTTGGGTGGCTGGCTTCAATCCACAATACACTGTCGCTGTATGGACGGGTTTTGATGACAATCGGAAATTGGAAAAGACCTATTACACCGCAGCCAAGGATATCTTCAAAAAAACCTTTGATTCGTTATATCCCAATGGAGACGGTCCCTGGTATGCATTAAGCGATGGTCTGGAAGAGCGACTTATCGAACCGATCAGCGGTCAAGACAGCGTCAACGGCAGTCCCTATTGGTTTAAAAAAGAGCCATAAATGCACACATCGAAGCGTTGTTATATAGGAACCATCTTATAACTTCGCACCGTATATAATCGATATTCTATCTATTTAAATCTCACCTAACAAATATTGTCAACATTTTATTTACATCAAAAAAGAGATAAGCTGCCTTATCTCTAAGTTTCTTGCGGTGTTTGCTTTGCAATAATATGAGCAATATTTAAGATCGCCAGTTTCTCCTCGGCATTCATTTCCCGAAACAACATAAGCATTTCCTGTTCCTTCGGTCGTAATTCACCGCTGGGCAAAGTGGCACCAATCATATAGTAGATATCGACATCTAATAAAATGCATATTTGAATAATCATATCAATATCCGGTTTACGAATCCCGCTGACCCAATTCGATACCGTACCCTTGGATACGCCCAAGCGCTCCGCAACCTGTGCATTGTTATAGGGTGAACGTTTAATAGAATCTTCCAGTATTTCCGCAAAAGTAAGTTTCGTGTATACATTTGTTTTCATGATTATATTATATGAGAAAATTTGAGTTTTCATTCGTATTTCACAATATGAAAACTATTATTCACGAAAAGACAAAATTGCCCATATTTCTCATCCTTAAAATCAGATATTAATTCTTTCTGCGATGTACTTTTGCCCGTACGATAATCCTGTCATAGAGTGCCAATCTTATCATTCTCATTACTTTTTCCTTATCAAAAAATGACAGTTTATATGGTAAACTAAGCAACGTAATACATCATATATCATGATAATTATAATGATCGTCTTCCTTTGATGATGACATCTTTACATTCCAAATTATGATCCAATACCACTAGATCGGCTTTTTTCCCGAGTCCGATCTCATAATTCCATGTCTGTAAGCATTTGCCCGCATTGGTACTGGTCATTTGAATACAATCACTTAAGGAACAATTCAAGTCATGATACAGATAGCGAAATGCATCAAGCAAATCACGGAAAGAACTTGATAAATGCCCGTTACTGTAAACGGCATCATTTTTTACTACATGTGTTTCATCCAGCACATAACCGTCCGGATATTCAAATCCACTGAACTTGGAACCATCAGAAATTGCCATAATGCGATCAGCGCCCAATAAGCGAATCAGCCATTTTAACATTGGTCGTTGGATATGAACACCATCCATGTTCAATTCACAGAGAATATCGGAATTGATGACCGCATCCATTACCTGAGCATGGTGGTGATCGATATCTTCCATCGCGTTACAAAAGTGCGTTACCTGAGTTATTCCCTGATCAATAGCGACCTGCGCCTGTTCGTAGCTGCAACGGGTATGCGCAAGACTGACCTGAACCCCGAAGTTTTTACACATGGCAATGGCTTCCATACCGTGAGGAAGCTCCGGTGCGATACTGATGATCCGCACAATATCATGATGGCGACTTAAAAACTGTTCCAGTTCGTCCAGATTCACAGCTTCATAAGTTTGCGGATCGGTATCTTTGGCTTCTAACGGATTCAAATACGGTCCTTCCAAATGAAGCCCATAACAGCGCGCGCCACGATATTCACCTTGAAATGCACTGCGATAAGCCGCAATAATAGGTTCATATTCACGCAGCGGCCGTGAATCAATCGTTGCCGCAAAGCCGACAATTCCACGCTGCGCATATTCACTGGCCAGTTGAATCAGTGCTTGAGGATCGCATTCAGCACAAGATATACCGTGAAACCCATGGGTATGTACATCCACAAACCCGGGTATCGCAATATCACTGTAAGGCTTTGGTGTTTTATAATCAATCCGTTCGACAAAACCGTCTTCAATATGTAAATCACCAAAACACATGGTATCCTTTTGAATAAAACGTACATCACTTACTGTTGTTTTCATAATGCATCCTCCCTGACATCATTGTAAACCCTTTGACGGCTTTTTACAATGAAGATTCACTGCTCATTCTGTATGCTATTTTCATTGTCATATAAAATCTCGATATCCGATTTTCGATTAACCACTTTGATACCGCTAAACTCTCAAAATTCCTATAATCCTTTTCCTTGATTATCCCTTGTGTCGATACCGCTTCTTTTACAGCCTCATCACTAAGCCTTGCGAAATTCACGGGTTTTGAAGTGATAACATGCTTTCTCGTTTCTGCTTCCGGAACCTGCCGCGCAATTCCCGCTATCTTCCGCCTTGTGCGCTAATTTTTGGTTTTCTTCAAAGGTGGTTGGTATCTGATTGGGATAAATCAGAAGGCTCTTCAATCCGATCCGCTCCAACGCGGCCAACTGCGCTTTGAAAGGCTCAGCTTTCGGCGAGGGTATGATTAACCAGTTTATTATTTCTCTATTGTGGCATTTATTTCTTTAACATATTATTGGGGAACTGCACGATTTGTTAATACCCTGCCACGTTCTCAATCGCAAAGTATCTTTGCCCTTTTTCTCATCCCACGCAGTACGAATTCTTTTATTTATAAATAACCGAACGTTGTTATTTTCTTTTTTCTTCTCCCCTTCCCGGCAATCGCCTCTGATGCAAGATAACGATCCCCTGTTTTCTGTTAGTATAACATAGAATTCGCTTGATTTAACCCATGAATTCCACAATATTTTCAAAGCCTCATAATCAAACAAATGAGATCGTGCCCTTGTCCTTATAACATTTTACAACTCTGATAAACGAATCGGAAAATCAAAATCAAAAGCCGAAAAGCCGGATGATAATTCTGGCAATTTTCCTTAAAGTGCGCTATAATAGCGAACTTGAGGAGGGATCATCATGGAAGTCATGAGAAAATTTATTCGTTATTATCGTCCATATCGGAAAATATTTATTCTGGATATGATCTGTGCTTTGTTAATCAGTGTGATTGATCTTGCCTTCCCCCAAGTATTAAACTATCTGAATAAGACATTATATCTGGATACCAAAGAAGCAATTTTAAACAGTTTGGGATTATTATTGATCGGATTGTTCATCATGTACGGAGTACGTGCATTGTGCCGCTACTATGTAAGCGGTCAAGGGCACATTATGGGTGCCCGCATGGAAAGCGATATGCGGCAGGACTTGTTCAACCATTACGAAAAGCTGTCATTTTCCTACTATGATCGCAATAATACCGGTGAAATGATGAGCAAACTTGTATCTGACTTGTTCGATATTTCGGAATTCGCTCACCACGGTCCGGAGAACCTGTTTATTTCCTTAATAAAAATCATCGGCAGTTTTGTCTTGTTATCTTTTATTCATATCCCGTTGACCTTAATTTTACTATGTGTCACGATGATCATGTTGGTATTTTCATATCATCAAAATAAAAGAATGCAGGAAACCTTTACCGATAATCGCCGTAAGATCGCCGGTGTCAATGCCCGTTTACAAGATTCCCTTGCCGGAATTCGGGTAGTCAAAAGCTTTGCGAATGAAGACTTGGAGCGAGAAAAGTTTTATCAATCCAATGTCCGCTTTCTAAAATCCAAAGAAAACAATTATAAGATCATGGGGATCTTCTACGGTGGCAATAAATTCTTTGAAGGTTTGTTATATATCGTAATCTTGGTAGCCGGTGGTTATTTTGTCGCCATGGGCACCTTGGCTCCGGTCACCTTGGCAACCTATGCCCTCTATATTAACATCTTTGTCGCACCGATTGAAATCCTTGTGGAATTTACCGAGATGTTTCAAAAAGGTTTTTCCGGCTTTAAGCGATTCTTGGAAGTGATTGAGACCGAACCGGAGATCGTAGATGCCCCTGATGCCGATGTATTACAGGATGTAAAGGGAGTCATCGATTACGAAAATGTTTCTTTCGCTTATCAGGAAGAAGAAACCGTACTAAATGACATAAACATTCACATCGATGCCGGTAAAAGCATTGCCTTGGTCGGACCCTCCGGTGGCGGCAAAACCACGATTTGTTCATTGTTGCCTCGTTTTTATGATGTTACAGGAGGAGCAGTGAGAATTGATGGTCAAGACGTACGTAATCTTACCCTGAATTCCTTACGCAAAGCGATCGGTATCGTCCAACAGGATGTCTACCTGTTCACCGGAACCATTCAGGAAAATATCGCTTACGGTCGTCCTAATGCCACGATAGATGAAATTATGGACGCTGCCAAAAAAGCCAATATTCACGATTTCATCTGTTCCTTACCCGAAGGCTATGACACCTATGTAGGGGAGAGGGGAACACGGTTATCCGGCGGTCAGAAACAGCGGATATCAATTGCCCGCGTCTTTCTGAAAGATCCAAAGATTTTAATTTTGGATGAGGCAACCAGTGCATTGGACAATGAAAGTGAGCGACATATCCAACGCAGTCTTGAGGAATTGGCTAAAAACCGTACCACCATTACCATCGCCCATCGTTTATCTACCATCCGTAATGCCGATGAAATTATCGTCATCAATGAAAGCGGTTTGGCAGAACGTGGCGATCATGATACCCTGATGAAACAAAACGGCGTTTACGCCAAATACTATCAGCTACAATTTGAAGGTTTGGACTTTGATCGCCAAACCCACACGATGCTGCACAGCGAGGCCTAAAAAAACAATTTCTTTATGAATTCGATCAGAAATCAATTATAAAGAAACGGCATAACCCCTATATAAGTTATACCGTTTCTTTTTTTTGCGAAATGAAATCAACTGCTTACTTCCACAAGCGGTAAAATTGGCTTTTACATTCATGATAGGCACATTCTCATTCATGAAATACTGCTTCGTCATATTCTTACGGATATTGAAGTAACAACGCATACAGCTGTTTGGTCTGGTGCTGTACAAAGTCAATTTTTC
>CAJUGR010000024.1 GCA_910586285.1 uncultured Erysipelotrichaceae bacterium | reverse complement strand
TCCTTCACTTCATCATATAACGGATCATCATGGGATTGGCTGGAGGTTGCCTCAATGCCGCCATCCAGTGCTTCCAATCGTAAGAATGCATCTTCATATTTTGGTTTTGCCTGCTTACTGACATAACCGGCAATGGCTGCGACTTCATCATCGGATACAAATGCTCCCTGAACACGCGTTGCCACTTGTTCCCCCACCGGTATGTATAACATATCACCATATCCCAACAATTTCTCCGCACCAACCTGATCCAAAATCGTTCGTGAATCCACTGCCGATGATACCGCAAACGCGATGCGCGAAGGAATGTTCGCTTTGATGATACCGGTAATGACATCCACACTCGGACGTTGGGTAGCGACGATCAGATGGATCCCAGCCGCTCGTGCCAGCTGGGTAATACGCTGAATACTTGATTCCACTTCTTTTGCCGCAACTAGCATCAAATCTGCTAACTCATCAATGATGACAACAATCCACGGCAATTTTGATAAACCTTCCTCCGGATGACTTTCAATATATGCGTTGTAACCGCCGATATTACGAACTCCTGCCATGGAAAACAATTCGTAGCGGTTGTCCATCATATTGACAATCACCTTCAAAGCGCGATTGGCCTCTTCCCCATCGGTGATTACCGGTCCCAGCAGATGCGGAATTTCCCGATACGGTGTAAATTCTACTTTCTTCGGATCCACCAGCAGCATTTTGACCTCATCCGGTTTCGTGCGCATTAACAGTGATGTGATAATTGTATTCACACAAACCGATTTTCCGCTGCCTGTTGCACCGGCAATTAACAAGTGCGGCATCTTATTCAATTCACCGTAAACGCCGTTGCCCATCAAATCTTTACCTAAAGCCACGGCCAGTTTCTTATCATCATATTTTTCCGGCATCTGTTTCATCAGTTCCTTCATTGAAACTGTTGTCTTTTCCACATTGGGGATTTCAATTCCCACAGCGGATTTTCCCGGAATCGGTGCTTCAATACGAATATCTTTGGCTGCCAGTGCCATTTTGATATCATATTGTAAATTACTGATCTTATTCACCCGTACTCCCAAATCCGGTTTGACCTCAAATTTGGTAACAGCCGGTCCGATGTGCGTCGCCACCAGCGTGGCTTTTACCCCGAACTGATCCAGTATTTCTATCAAACGTCGGCCGCTTTCATTGGCCGCATTGATATTGTTTAAGGACTTTCCTTTTTTACCGGAATCCTTTAACAGATTCAAACGCGGTAATTTATAATTGGTATAATCGGTTTCAAAAGCGGAAACAAACGTATCCGGTTGGCCGATGGTTTCTTCGATAATTCGTCGATCTTCTGCCTTTTGTTGCTCGATTGGTGTCGGAACCGTTTCCTTGGGCTCCTCCGCTGCCATTGTCAACTGTTCATTAAGGATATCCAAGTCTTCCTCATTTGTTGTTTCCTGATATTCATCAGCCTCCAAAAAGGAAATCTGTCCTTTTTGAACGCGTTCCTCAATGCTTAAAGCTTCCCCGATGACATCTGCATCTTCCTCATCATCATCCACCCGTATGTTTGCCATTTTTGTCTGTTGTTTTGCTTCCTTACGGGCTTCCTTTTTCTGCATCCGCCGCTCTTTACTTTGGCTGCGCGCCTCTGCCAACGGCTCTTTAATTTTTGTTTTTGTGTTGGAAAGCCACTCCATAAAGGCTCCGCTCGCCAACAATATGAGTCCTAATGTGATCAGCGCAGCGATCACAATCCAAGTTCCCGTATAATCAAACAGGAAAGAGGAAACACTGACCAACATCGCGCCGATCAAACCGCCACCGGCCGCCAATTCGCCCACAAAAATCTCTGCCGAATTACTGACATAAGCGCTGAGTACGCCCATTCCTTTCAAAGAAGCATCATTGGGAATCGACGCCGCAATCAACCATGCTACAAGCAATACGACTGCCCCTATTGTATAATTTAACGGAATTTCTTGTAGCGATTTTTTCATCATTAACAGGATTGCAAACACAAAAACCACACCGTAAAAAATTCCATATAAATTTCCGAAAATATATTTTACACTGCCCGTTAACAACTGTCCGACAAAACCGATTTGCAACGCCCCAATCAATGATAATGTAATCATAAACAAGGCATAGACATAAAGCAGTATTTCATTTTCCTTCTGTTTTTGTTTTTTCTTATTGTTTTTCCTCGACTTACTCTTGGCCATAAGACCCCTCCAATCCCGCTATGAGCCGACGTTAATTTCCATGATCACCGGTAATACCATCGGGCGTTTTCCCGTCTGTTTTAACAAATATTTGGTGATTTTATCCTTTGCTTCTGCACGAATGGTCAGATTATCATAGCGTTTTTCTGCTACCGCGCTGTTGATACATTCTTCCATCATTTCCCCTACTTCTTTGATGATGTAATCGGCATCCTTCAAATAGATCAAACCACGTGTCTGCACATCCGGACCGTTGATGATCGCCTTGCTTTTCATATTCACACCGACACCGACAATCATCACCCCATCGGTTGACAGCACTTCACGATCCTTCAAAACCACACCGGTCACATCCCAGTCCTCATTGCCGTCAATAAGCGTGTCTTCTAATTCCAAATGTTCGGAAACACTCTTCAGCACTTTATTCTCAAAGGTCGCAATCTGACCGTTATCCAAAATCAAAATTCGATCCGGTGAATAACCCATGGATACGCCCAAGTTCGCATTCATCACCAAATGACGATATTCTCCCTTGACTGGAATATAATATTTCGGTTTAAACAGATAAAGCATCATTTTTAAATCTTCACTGCTGGGATGCATAGACAACACCGTCTTGGAACTCAAAGAGAAAATATGACCGCCCTCTTTATAGATATCATTTTCCATATCGGTAGCTTCCATCTCCGTACCGCTAACCACCGGAGACGCCATGATAATCGTATCGCTCACCCTAAAGGACACTTTGGGGTCCTCGTGATTGGCAATATTGCTCATAGTCCGGAACAAATTCTTTCCGGAACCGCTGATCACCACGACCACATCTTCCATGTCATCACGAAACTGTTTCTCTACGATTTCCATCTCGCGCGGCAAATAATAATACTTCATATCCTCAAGATGCTTTAACAGATGACGCAATTCTTTATCGTGAAAATAAATGCGCTTTTTCATTCGCTTACAGATTTCAATGATCTCTATTACCCGATAAAGACTTTGACGATAGACCGAAATCAAAATACGGCCGTCGGCCTTTTCAAAAACCGGCTCAACGAGACTGGTAATGCGATGATTGGGAGCCGTATGTCCGCTGCGCTCCACGCCCTGTGATTCACTTAACAGGCATAAAACACCGTGCTTTCCGATATCGGATAATTCGTTCAAATCACATAGATATTGTTGAGATAACATATCGTAATCAATGATGAATTCCCCGGTATAAACAATCGCACCCTGATCACTCATGATCGCCACTCCGAAATTGTCGGGATATGCATGAGTCATCGGGAATGTTCGTACCTTCACTTTATCAATCGTCTGTTTACTGGAACGTTTGATGCGATGAATTTTCACATCCTTTACGCCCTCTTTTTTTAACATATCATGAATGATATTGGCTGTTAATGATCCCGTGTAAACCGGTGCCTTTACCTGTTTTAATAAATACGGCAATGCCGCCACCACGTCATCATGACCATGGGTAATAAAGATTCCTTTGATTCGATCTTTATTTTCAATTAAATAAGTAAAATCGGGAATGACAAATTCCACTCCCAACTGTTCTGTATCGGGAAATTTTAAACCTGCTTCGATTACAAATATCGCTTCGTTGACCTCGACTACATACATATTCTTACCGTTTTCATCGAGTCCGCCGAGCGCAAATATACGTACTTGATCCATCTATCTTTCTCCTTCCATGATTGTCTGTTCATTATGTTAATTAAAATGTTTCTGATGTTTTCTTCATTCTTGCCATAGCTAAATTTATTATACCACTTTTGGCGCCAAAAGGCATTGAAAATCATCGCTTTCCCGCAAAAAAGTGATGAATGCTAATCCATCACTTGTTCACCGTCTAACGACCATGTCTTACATTCGGTAATGCGAACTTTGACGATATCACCAATCTGTGCGTTAATATTGGTGAAATTGACCAACTTGTTGGTTTCTGTATAACCACTGTAAACATGGGGGTTTTTCTTACTGACCCCATCCACCAACACCTTGACGATGCGATCTTGATAGGCTTCATTACGCAATCTTGCATAACGGTTCACCACTTCATTCAGGCGCGCCAAACGCTGTTGTTTCACCTCAAAGGGGACATTATCGGTCATCATGGCTGCCGGCGTACCTTCGCGCGGTGAGTAAATAAACGTATAAGCATTATCAAACTGACAATAATCGACAATCGCCATCGTTTTTTCAAACTGTCCCTCACTTTCATTGGGGAAACCGACAATAATATCGGTCGAAAAGGCGCAGTCGGGAATCCTTGCGCGGATTTTATCATACAACTCCCGATATTGTTCAATGGTGTACCGTCGTCCCATAATTTTCAAAATATCGCTGTCTCCCGATTGTACCGGCAAGTGGATAAACGGCATGATGTTATCATAGCGGGCAATCACATCAATCATGGCATCACTGAAGTCCCACGGATGCGAGGTGGTAAAGCGAATGCGCGGAATACCGGTTTTAGCACTCTCTTCCAACAGTTTCGCAAAGCCGCCCTCCAAATGCAAATCCTTCCCATAGGAATTGACATTTTGGCCTAACAAGGTCACTTCCTTATAGCCCGCTTGAATCAAGCTGCGAATTTCCGCCAGAATATCTTCCATGGCCCGAGAGCGTTCCTTTCCTCGCGTATACGGCACGATACAATACGTGCAAAATTTATCACAGCCATACATGATATTCACCCATGCCTTATGTGAGGCAAAGCGCTTGACCGGCAGTTCTTCTACCACTTCACCTTCCTGTGAATACACTTCCACCACCTGTTTGTGATCAACCATTACACGATATAACAAATCAGGTAAGTGATGAATATTGTGAGTTCCGAAGATTAAATTGATGTGAGAAAATTTTTCTAATATCGTTGTCACGATCGCTTCTTCCTGTGCCATACATCCGCATAAGGCAAATAAGACATCGGGATTGGTTTTGCGCAATCGCTTTAATGACCCCAACTCTCCCAACACTTTATCCTCCGCGTTTTTTCGCACCGCACACGTATTTAACAGAATCAAATCAGCATCAGCAGTTTCTTGCGTTGGTGCAAAGCCAAGCAATTCCAGCATACCGGCCAATGTTTCGCCATCGCGTTCGTTTGCCTGACACCCGTAAGTGCGCAAATAATATTTCTTCCCTGCCCCAAGCCTGCGCAGTTGCTCCGGCAGTGTAAATACTTCATGTCTGATGGGTGATTGGCGATTGGTGCGGACTTGTGCCGCTTTTAAATCGGGCAATGCCCATCCGGGCTGTTTTTTCATATGCATACTCCTAACCGATCATTCAATGAAACAAAGAATACCAAGGTTGAAAAAAACCAAGCAACGCTTGGTTTTACTGTGAAATTGCTTCTACAGGGCAAGCGGAAACACAAGATCCGCAGTCGATGCAGGTACCTTCGTCACATTGAGATTTTCCTTCATCATTCATCGACAGTGCGCCGACCGGGCAAACACCCACACATGCGCCGCAACCGATGCAAGTATCCTGATTTACATTTACTGGCATTCTTTATTCCTCCTTTTAACTATGTACATTATACACATATTGCGTATCGCTTGCAAGTATTTTTCCCGCTTCTTTTACCAAAAGAAAGAGCGCTTATTTCTACAATTTTCCTTCACTGCAAAAGTGTCTGCGGTATTTACAACTAAAGCCGATCATCGCCAAGAGTGGTTGTTCTTTCATAGCTTATGTGCGCTCTCTATTCTTTATGAATCATCTTATTGATATGCACATCGAGTTCATAAACAAAAAAGTCCTCCCGTGTTGGAAAGACTTATTCTTCAATATGCTTAGGACGAAGCTGGATGCGCTCTACATCCATGGCTCGTTTTGAATTCTCATCAAAGTGAACAAATAACCCGCAGAAGATCGCCGGACCTTCCGCTACCGTATAGCGAGTCTTGACAGCTTCGGTAAAACGAGTGATAACTTCCTTGACATCCCGCCCCAAAACGCTGGTATAGGCACCGCACATTCCAAGATCGCTGATCGCTGCTGCTCCGTAAACGATTCGCTCATCAGCCGTTTGAACATGGGTATGGGTTCCCACCACCGCATGAACACGTCCCGCAAAATGATAAGTAAACGCCATTTTTTCACTGGTCGTTTCCCCATGCAAATCCACAAAATGCAGATCCGCCTTCACGTTTTCTAAAATTCGTTCCATGCACGTAAAGGGACTTTCCACAACGTTGTTCATGAAAGTCTCACCGCACAGATTACTGATAGCCACCCGCATTCCTTTGACTTCCAGCACCCTGGTACTGACGCCGTAATGAAGTGGTTCCATATTAGCCGGGCGAACCATCCGATCCGCCTCATGGATAAACGTATAAATATCATTTTTGGAAAAGGTGTGATTACCCATAGTAATCATGTCAATTCCCTGATCCAACAATTCCGTATAAATACGCTTTGTGATACCCTTTCCGTGTGCCGCATTTTCACCGTTGGCGATGATGAGATCCGGATGATATTGTTCCTTCAGTTTCGGCAATTGTTCCTTGACACAAAGTCGTCCGGCTTTTCCCACAATATCACCGATAAATAACACATTCATGCCAAACTCCTATTTGGCAGTTTCACAAGAACGTGTTTCGCGAATCACGGTAACCTTTATTTGACCCGGATAGGTTAAATCAGATTCAATCTTATCCTTGATGTCCCGTGCCAGCTTATGGCATGCCAAATCATCCAATTTTTCCGGCACAACCATAACACGAACTTCTCGTCCGGCCTGAATCGCATAGGAAGAATCCACACCGTCAAAGGATTTGGTAATCTTCTCCAATTCCTCCAAGCGGTTGATGTAATTTTGCAACGACTCATATCGTGCCCCGGGACGTGCTGCAGAAATCGTATCTGCCGCAATAACCAAATTGGAAATCAAGAATCTCGCTTCGACTTCACCGTGGTGGGATTGTATAGCATTTAACACCACTTCCCGCTCTCCGTGTTTTTTACAGAATTTATAACCCAATTCGATATGACTGCCTTCTGCCTCGGTATCCAAAGCCTTACCGATATCATGAAGTAAGCCAGCTCGTTTGGCTAAGTTTTGATTCAAGCCCAATTCTGCCGCCATATAGCCGCATAAGTTAGCAACTTCCATTGAATGCTGAAGCGCATTTTGACCATAGGAATAACGATATTTTAAACGACCGATTAACTTAACAATCTCTCGATCCATTCTTCCGATTCCCAATTTAAAGACGGTTTCCTCACCGACTTTGGCAATTTGCGCATCCATTTCCTTTTTAATCCGATTGACCACTTCTTCAATACGACCCGGCTGAATCCGACCGTCCTTGATCAAGTGTTCCAAGGCAAGGCGGGCAATTTCACGCCGTACCGGATCAAAGCAAGATACAGTAATGGCTTCCGGAGTGTCATCAATAATCAAATCCACACCGGTTGCTTGCTCGATCGCTTTGATATTACGACCTTCACGACCGATAATACGACCTTTCATCTCTTCACTGGGCAGTGCCACAACCGAAACGGTTCTTTCTACTGCTTCTTCTTGGGAAATTCGCTGAATGGATAGCGCTACGATATTACGCGCTTTTTCATCCGCGATGGTTTTGGCTTCATCCTCTTTTTCTTTGATGTAAGCCATTGTTTCATTTTCCATTCGCTTCTCTACAATCGCGAACAATTCCGATTTTGCTTCGGCTGAAGATAAGGAAGCAACCCGCTCCAACTCTTCCACCTGCACATCAATTTTAGCTTGTAATTGTTTTTCTTTCTCGTCCAGTTTTGACATTTTTTCACTTAATTGCGCACTTTTTACATCCAATTGCTTTTCTTTACCGGTCAGCGTTTCATCGCGAAAATTCAGATTATCTTCACGCCGCAACAGTTTGTTTTCCATTTCGGTCACTTCTGCTTTGCGATCCTTAATCTCCTTTTCCGCGGCAATTTTCAGTTCATGTGCTTGGGTACGACCGTCTAACACTGCTTGTTTCACCATTGTATCCGCTTTGGACTGGGCTTCCTTAAGCAGTAAATCGGCCTTTTGTTGATTTTTATTTAAACCCGCTTTGGCGATGATAAACATGATCAATACACCCAAAGCAAGACCTGTCAACCCGGACGCTACGATCATAAAATCCATGATTTTTCCTCCGTTCGTCCTGAATGCTTATGGGAAATCACTTTCCCTACGTATCATTATACATAATTTTCACACAATACTCAAACACTATTTTCATTTCAGCCAACTTTTTGTAAGCATTTCCAAATTATTCATATCTGAGGGTGTCTTTGATTACCTTAGAAAGGAAAAATGACTATGTGATCGATTTCAGAATCAAATGTCATCTATAAGCAATGATTTCATGAGAAGTCGTAAAGATCAATTATATCAAGCATTTTCACTACCCGCCATCGTGTCTTTTGAGATTTCTCCCTTATCAGCACTATCTTCATGAATATCGCTCACTCCCATTATCAGCAAGAAAGCCATACAAATGCTTAATAATCGTTTCACTGTTATTCTTTTTCATTAATAAAAGTTTCATTCACTATGTCTTAATTACCTTGAATTTCATCTATGTATAAATATTCAGTAATGAAATAAAATGTAAAATTACTTAGCGTTTTAAAACTGTTGTGTGCTAAGTAAAAGTCCAATTCCTATCACTAATTGTCATTGCGTTTACACTTAACTGCTTTAATCCATACTTAAATCTTATTTCTGAGCAATCTCTTTATGCCTACGTGACCAATAATATAAAATAAAACCAAGCAATAACGATAATCCATCCAAGACATAAAGTAAAAATACTCCCATGCCTATTACACTTTTTCCATATCATCAAAGGTTTCTATGACTACTTCTGCGCTTCGTATTTCTGATAACAAATTCATCAAATACAGAGTAATAATACCGGAAAACACAAACATAATAATACTGGCAATAAGTTCGATTGTATTGTGGTTATTCCCCATATATTTCTCCTTCTTTTGTTATCTTTTTTTATACATAACCAACGTCATTATAGTACATATATTTACTAAAATCAATAGTAAATATATGTATTATGATATAGTTTGAACAGGTGATTTAATGAACCAAGCAAAACTCATAAAAAGAATCCGGGATTTGCGTGAAGACCACGATATGACGCAATCAGAGGTTGCAGACGTTCTTCATACTTCACAAACCATGTATGCAAGATATGAGCGCGGCGCCAACGAATTACCGATTCGTCATCTCATTGCGCTTTGTAACTTATACCACGTTTCCAGTGACTATATTTTAGGTTTAAGTAACAAGAAAAAATAAAAAAAGCGTTGTGTATGATTTTTAAGAACCATTACATAACGCTTTTTTCTATGCTATTTTTTTAATACTTTAGCACAACGCTCACACAAACCGTCCTCAGCCTCGGACAAGGTGATGTTCCAACAACGCGGACATACCACACCTTCACACTTGGATACTTTTACTTGACAAGCCTCATATTGCTTGAGTGCATCCTCACTGAAGGTTACCTTGGAAACGATCAACCACTGAGCAAAGGATTGTGGGAATACCTTTTTGATCAGTGCTAGATCTTCACTTTCCACATGCACTGTAACCTCAGCCTCTAACGATTTACCGATCGTTTTATCCCCGCGTGCTTCCTCCAACGCTTTGAAGATATCGCTGCGTAACACAAACAGTCGTTCCATATCGGCTTTGGTTTCTTCCTCATTGACAACCGGCAATGCCTGGGCGAATTCACCAAGATGAATGCTTTCTGTTTCGCTGTGGAAGATATCATTGATTTCCTCTGCCGTATGAACCAGAATCGGCGCCCATAAGCGCAATAACACATCCACTGCATGATAAAGTACCGTCTGAACTTGACGACGACGCAAGCTGTTTTTTTGCTCGATGTATAAAATATCCTTGGTATAATCCAAATAATACGATGAGAATTCATTCGTCATCAAATTGGTAAGCATACCGGTTACATCGGAGAAACGATACTCCTGATAAGCCTTCTGGGCTTTTTCACTCACATCATTTAACAACATGATCATATATTGATCACTTTCCGGTAATTGATCCGTTGTGATCAAATCATCCTTACCAAAATCATCTTCATTGACGTTGGCTAACAGGAAGCGGAACGTATTGCGCACCTTACGATAAATTTCCGAACATTGCTTGAGGATTTCATCGCTCATGGAACAGTCTGCCTGATAATCCACACTGGCTGCCCACAGACGCAGAATATCAGCGCCGAATTTCTTTGTGATTTCGGCCGGAGCAACGGCATTCCATTGCGACTTGGACATTTTCACGCCCTTGCCATCCATCACGAAACCATGACTCAGCACTTGTTTATATGGCGAAGAACCATGTACTGCCGTACCCACGATCAAAGAGGAGTTAAACCAGCCGCGATATTGATCACTGCCTTCAAAATAAAGATCTGCCGGATACCCCAATCCGCGCTCCATCATCACTCCGGTATGTGAAGAGCCGGAATCAAACCATACATCCATTGTATCCGTTTCTTTACGGAATACACCATTTGGTGAAGACGGATGCGTAAAACCCTCCGGCAATAAATCCTTCGCTTCCCGCTCAAACCATATATTGGCACCGTATTCCTCAAACAGCTTCGCCACATGATCAAATACCTGCTTATCCATGATCGGTGTATCGTCCTCACCATAGAAGATCGGAATCGGCACACCCCATGCCCGCTGACGGGAAATACACCAATCACCACGATCGGCAATCATATTATGCATTCGCTGTTTACCCCAGGAAGGAATCCAATCCACCTTATCAATTTCACTTAATAACTGATCTCTGATCTTGTCAATCGATGCAAACCATTGCGTGGTTGCCCGGAAAATGATCGGTTTTTTGGTACGCCAATCATGGGGATAGGAGTGCGTGATAAATTCCAGTTTTAATAAGGCACCAACTTCATCCAATTTCATCGTTACCGTCTTATTGGCATCCTCCACATACTGTCCGGCCAACCATTCACCGCAGTCTTCCATCATACAGCCTTTTTCATCAACATTACAATACGCACTTAAACCGTATTTCATACCGACATAGAAGTCATCGGCACCAAAGCCGGGCGCGGTATGTACACACCCCGTACCGGCATCGGCCGTAACGTGATCCCCCATAATAATCAACGATTCCCGATCGTATAATGGGTGCTTGGTTGTAATCAGTTCCAGTTCCTTACCTTTGAATGTTTTTAACAAATTCTTTTCTTTTAATTCAAATTTTTCCCACAGCGCATCAATCATTTCTTCCAATACGATCAGTTTACCCTTTTCACATTCCACCAATGCATAAGTAAATTGCGGATGTAAACAGATTGCCAAATTGGCCGGAATCGTCCACGGTGTTGTCGTCCAGATGACAAACGACTCATCCCCGTTTAAAACACCTTTGCCATCCAACACATCAAATTTCACAAAGATGGTCGGACTTTTTACATCCTTATACTCAATCTCTGCCTCCGCCAAAGCAGATTCACTGGACGGTGACCAATAGACCGGCTTTAACCCCTTATAGATCAAACCATCCAATGCCATCTTAGCAAATACCTCAATCTGTCTTGCCTCAAAGGTTTTATGTAACGTCACATACGGATGATCGTAATCACCGATACTGCCCAAACTCAAAAAGCCTTTTTTCTGACGTTCTACCTGTTCTAATGCAAAGTCATAGCACAGCTTGCGAAAATCCGCCAACGGCATCTTCTTACGATCATGTCCCTGCTTGGTAATGGCCGTTTCAATCGGTAAACCATGTGTATCCCAACCGGGAATATACGGTGTTTGATAACCGGCCATAAAATGAGAGCGAACGATAATATCCTTGATAATCTTGTTTAACGCATGCCCCAAGTGAATATCACCGTTGGCATACGGCGGGCCGTCGTGCAGTACAAACTTCGGTGCGCCGTCCCGTTTTTTCATCATCTTGCCATACAAATCCTCATCCTGCCAGCGCTTTTGAATGAGCGGTTCCTTGCTTGGGAGCTTGCCGCGCATTTCAAATGCTGTCTTTGGCATCAGTAAGGTATCTTTATAATCCATTTTCATTTCCTCCTTTATATAAAAAAGCATCCCGACTAAGGACGCTCTTCTTTCACGTGGTACCACCTTATTTCCCATCCAATTTAAGGATGGGCACTTAAGATTGCTAACGGTCATCAACCGGACATCCTTGGTTTCCCTAGGGATATCTACTCGGAAAGTGATGTCAACCCATTCATTACCCCAAGGTCTTTCAGCAAATGACCTCTCTCTGAAGAAGCATATAATGGTGCGCGTCTTTCCTATAACGTATTTAATCTACACTATTTTTATTCAATAAATCCATATCAGGAATTGGCGGAACCTCAAATTCATCCAAGGCTCGCGACAATTCTTGAAGCTGCTCATACATATTGCCTTTCAATTCACTGGCTTCCGTTCCCAGCTTGGCAATATCCAATAAGATACTGCGAGCGGTCATCAATGCCTCTCTGACGATGACATCCGCATTCTGTTGTGCGGTATCGACGATCATATTGGCTTCTTTCATCGCCATCCGTGCCATATCATCAGCGGCGCGCTCTTTGGCGCTCAGTCCTTCCACGACAAATTGATATTTTTGTCGGATCATATTAAGCTGTTTTTCCACCTCTTCACTTCGTTGGCGAAACATCTCGACTTTTCGGTGCAGCATGGCCGTCTGACTCTCTAATTCATTCAAATAATCGTCGACTTGGTAGCGGTTATAGCCATTTTTCATACTATCGAATAATGGCTTTGCCATGCGCTTCACCTCCGTTATTGATAGGTACCGATTTCGATCATCAGACGTCCCTTGCGACTTGTCCGCATAGATGCACGAACAAGAAAGCGTCCGTATCCGCGAATCGAAACAGTACAATTATTATTACACAAAACCTTGCAATCTTCAAGGGGAATATGGTCAACTTTTACACAATTTCCCTTGATCAGCGGCTGGGCCTTGGAGCGTGAGCCGTGAATGCACGCCGCCACAATACAATCCAAGCGCATACTGCTCACACTGGTGGTATGCCACTGCACTTTGGTCTCATAATTCACCGCTCCCTGATACTCTTCTAAAGTGATCGTGTTGGTACGAATACGCGTTAATTCCTGACGAACAAATGCACTCAACTCTCCTCGTACAAACACAAAAAAATCGGCTTTCTGCACCAGTATATCACCGATCTGATCCCGGGCAATGCCTAAATGCATGAGCGCACCCAAAACATCACGATGGGCAAGCGTTTTATCCCCGGGGCGATAATGCCCTTTCAAGCACACGATTTCCCCATCGCTTTCAAACTCATAGGGTGCCATCATCAGTCGCCTTCGCTCTGCCTGATCATAACCGCCCCATAACGATACATACAAACGCTTTCCGATCATCTTTAGCGCTATTTGTTGTTCCTGCGGCGTTAAAAAAGGAGTAATGAGGCAGCGATACTGACGCTCACTTTGATCCATGAGATCCAGGATTCTCGCCACGAACTGCTCATTACCCCGATAATGTTCCAAAACTGCTTTCAAGCGCTAGTCTTCCTCGTTGGCTTCCAGCGTGATATTACCGTGAACTCCAATATTTTTAGGAGCACACAGAATGACATTATGACCGATTTTCTGAATACTGCCGTCCAACGCAAAGACAACGCCGGTCAAAAAATCAATGGTGCGTTGTGCATAATCACGCTGTAATTTATGTAAATTGATTACAGCAGCACGATTTTCTTTTAATCGCTTTGCGACTTCCTCTGCTTCATCAAAAGAGCGCGGTTCAAACAAAACCATTTTAGTATCATTCGGAACGCGATTTACCACTTTGGATTTTGGTGCTTCATATTCTGAGATGACCGGAGCTTCTTCATCGTCATCTTCTTCTACTTCCAGAATTTCATCTTCATCGATCGGTGCGACCCATTCTTTAAATTTCTGACTGATTCCCATGATCGTTTACCTCCTATAAACTGTTCCTATTATAACATGATTCCCCCGCAAGAAAAAGACTTCCCGCATCTTTTTACAAAAAAACGTCAAAATAAAAGGGCATCACCCTTAAGAAGTTTGTACGATCACCACATCTTCTCCGATCGACACAATATCACAGGTACGAATCGGTATTTCTGGATTGGGAAACAGCCAAGGAAACAATCGTTTCAAACAATTAGGTTTCGGTGCCACATAAAACTCCCGAATGGCAAAATCCTTTTCCAGAAAAGACAAGTCGCACACCGATCCGATCACCTTTCCCGTTTTGATTTCCACCACTTGTTTACTGCTCAATTCACTAAAACGCATGATCACTCACCTGTTAACATTATATGCAAAAGCCTCAACAGTTGTGCCATTAACCGATATTTTTACGCAGTGTAGCGATCGCATTTTTCTCTAAGCGGGATACTTGTGCTTGTGAAATCCCCAATTCCTGCGCAATTTCCGTCTGGGTTTTATCCTCATAATAACGCTTATGTATGATATCCAGTTCTTTTGCCTTCAAACTCTTCATGCTTTTCTTTAGTGCCAAGACATTTTCCAATAAAGAAATCTCATCCTTTTCATCCCGAATTTGATCCAAAAGATATAACTCATCTCCATCACTGTTGTAAACCGGCTCAAAAATGGAAATGACCGATTGCACGGAATCCAGCGCATCCACCACATCCTTTTCCTTGACATCCAATTCCTTGGCTAACCAAGCTGTGGTCGGCTCTTTTTGATGCTGATGAATGTATTCTTCTTTCAGTTTAAACGCCTTATAAGCCAAATCCTTTAAATGACGTGATACGCGAATCACTTGATTATCACGCAGATATCGCTTAATTTCACCCATGATCATCGGTACAGCATAAGTAGAGAAGCGCACCTCATGCTTTAAATCAAAATGATCAATGGATTTGACCAAACCGATGCATCCGACCTGAAATAAGTCGTCCATATTTTCACAGCGGGATGCAAAGCGCTGAACGATCGACAGCACTAATTTCAGATTGCCGTTGATCAGTGTTTCTTTGGCCGTAAGGTCACCGTTTTGTAAACGGATGAATAACGCTTTCATTTCCTGATTGGTCAGTACTTTCAAATTACCGGTTTGGATCCCGCTGATCGTTACTTTATAACGGCTCATGGACCTTCCTCCTTCACTTTTACTTTCAGTTTGCCCGTGAAGGTATGGCTTTATGCGTGAATCAGCGGTTAAGAAATATTTGGCAAAAGGTAGAATTTTAAGCCTAAAAAAAGAATTTATCATCAGTGATAAATTCTTAATGTTATTGAAATCTTTGCATTAATGCAGATTTTTCATCTGTACTTTCAATTTGGCAATAATGCGTTTTTCCAAACGTGAAATGTAAGACTGTGAGATCCCCAATCGTTGTGCAATATCCTTTTGGGTCAATTCCTCATGTTCGATGCCATAGCGCATCTGTAAAATCAAGCGTTCTCGCTCTTTTAATGTCTTCATTGCCTTCATTAACTCCCGCTTGTTCTCTTTGCGCTCAAATTCCTTGGTGACGATATCATCATCGGTACCCATAATATCCGATAATAACAGTTCATTGCCGTCATAATCTACATTCAGCGGTTCGTCAAAAGAAACCTCGGCTTTACGACGACTCTTTTTGCGCAAAAACATTAATATCTCATTTTCAATGCAGCGTGATGCATACGTCACTAAGCGAATATTCTTATCGCGCTTAAACGTATTCACCGCTTTAATCAGCCCGATTGATCCGATACTGATGAGATCTTCCATAAAGATCGGATTGGATTCATAGCGCTTGGCGATGTAGACCACCAACCGCAGATTGTGTTCAATTAACAGATTGCGTGCCTCTTCATCGCCGTTTTCCAATGCAATCAAGGCAGCAGTTTCCTCTTCCTTGCTTAACGGCTGTGGCAGTGCATCGCTTCCCTGCATATAATAGCACTGCATTTGGGTGTGCTTGTTTCGTAACCAATTTTGAATTCGTTTCCACATTTTCATCGTTCTCACTCCTGTGTCATCATATGTATACTAAGTAATGCATGGGCTCCCAGCGGCAATTTCAGCGGTGCGCGGAAATGGACCAATATGCGATGATAGCCGTTTTTAGCGATGCGAGCGTTCGCTTCATAACAGGCGATGCGGCTTGTACCCTGCGCCGTATTCATCATTACCCATTTTATGCGGCTGTGATCAAAATATGTTTCATAACGCGCATCCAGCAGCAACACGGGCAAACCATCCTGCATCATGAAGTTCCCACTATCCAAATAGCCCTTGAGTCGCAGCACTTCTTTTGTCGTGCGGATTTCCAGCGGATAGATAAAGCTTTGCTGCGTCAGTTCATACTTCCAATGACAAAACATTCCCAGCCATGTGAAGGTAAAGATCACCCACAAGGCGATCGGTATCTGATCCGCCGGCACAAAGTAGACTCCCAAATGAAAGCTGCCGCCATACCACAGATGCGCACTGACACTGCACAACATGCGATGCGCCATCATTAACAGCCAGTTTTTCCATGCATAACGATAGATCAGGACGAAAAAGCATCCTTCGATAAGCATCATCCATAACCACTCATAAGGATGAAAAAGCAAGCCTGCCGCCAATGGTATCACAGCACTATAAAGTACCAGATAGCGAAAGGTACACGGCTTTCCACCCAGATAAAATGCCAACGTGGAGGCATTCAATAAAATGAGAAAGTTGCTCAGCCAACTCACTTCCAGATAGCTTTCCATCCGCTTCCCTCCTCGCGTTTCAGTATAATAAGAGACAAGCTGAGAAACTGTCGAAGAAACAAAAGATAAAAAAAAGAAAATGTGCCGACACTCGACACATTTTAACACTCACATTTGCTTATTCCGTTTCAATTAAGCCATAGCCGCCGTCATAACGCTTATAGACAACAGCAACCTCTTTGGTTTCCAAATCACGATAGATGAAGAAAGAGTGATTTAACATTTCCATTCGCATAATCGCTTCATCCAAATCCATATCGGTCGGGGTGATCGTCTTGGTTCTGACCAGTTCATCCTCGCCCTCATCCATATCATCTATCGCCAGCGGTTCGCTCTCTAAAAAAGCCATTGCCAATTTTTCTTTATTTTTCCGGTTTAATCTTGTTTTCTGTCTCCGAATCTGATCTTCCAGTTTGTCCACTGCCAAATCAATCGCCGCATACAGATCATCATGGGTAACCTCTGCCCGTAATACTGCATATTTGGTAGGAATGGTAACCTCAATTTTTTGTTTGGTCGGATATACGCGAACTACAACGTTAGCCACAACCGTTTCATCAATGATAAAGTACTTTTCCAACAAATTCAGTTTTTCTTCAATCTT
>CAJUGR010000023.1:4615-17635 GCA_910586285.1 uncultured Erysipelotrichaceae bacterium | reverse complement strand
GGGAAAAATGGAATAAAATGTAGTTTTTTACGTTATAAAACGTATATTTTCATACTAGAGCCAGGCGTCTAAAAAAGTGTACCATTTGATACACCTTTTTCCTGTTTTGTATGTTTTACTTCCTCTTGTTTACTGACATAAAAGGGTAATTTCACCCAAATTGTTTCTTAAATTGTATCATATATCCAGTAACTAGAGTACTTCTCTTTGCAATTTGTTCGCACCTAAAAAACATTTTATTAAGAACGTTTATCAATATAAAAATAAAATCATAAATACAGTAGTGACATACAGCAATTCCATATAAGAAAAGCAGAAAGAATTACCCTTCTGCTATACTGTTTCATCCTAATTAGTTTTATGATTAAAGACAATATCACTTACCAAAAACCTTGATGCGATTGATTGCTTTCGCCAAAGCAACTTCTGCACGCTTAATATTGGTTTTGGAATCCTTTTTCTGTAACCGCCGCTCGGCTCGCTCTTTTGCCCGTTTAGCACGTTCAATGTCAATTTCTTCCTGACCTTCGATCGCATCCGTCAACATATTCAACTGATCGTCCTTCAAATGAAGCATTCCTCCGGCCAACGCATAATCCTTATATTGGCCGTTTTCCATCAGCTGTAATTTACAAGTCTCTAACATAGCCACCAACGGTGTATGCATCGGCAACAAAGTCATTTCACCCTCAACAGAACGAACTTTCACCGCCTCAACATCGCGCTCGGTATACAAGCCAAGCGGTGTGATGATCTTAATATGGATCATACGCTAACCCTCAAGCTGTTTTGCTTTTTCTACGGCTTCCTCAATCGTTCCGACAAACATGAATGCCTGTTCCGGCAGATCGTCATATTTACCGGCTAACAGCTCCTTAAAGCTGCGTACAGTATCTTCGCGAGATGTATAATTTCCTTTGATTCCGGAGAATACCTCTGCGACATGGAACGGTTGAGATAAGAAATTACGAACACGACGTGCCCGGTTGACAACGACTTTGTCTTCTTCGCTTAACTCATCCATACCGAGAATAGCGATGATATCCTGTAATTCCTTATAGCGCTGAAGAATCTGTTGGACACCGCGCGCTACCTCATAATGTTCCTCACCAACCACCAGCGGATCCAGAATACGAGACGAGGATTCCAACGGATCCACAGCCGGATAAATACCCAATGCCGCAATATCACGATCCAATACGGTTTTGGCATCCAAATGAGTAAACGCCGTTGCCGGAGCGGGATCGGTTAAGTCATCCGCAGGTACATAGACTGCCTGTACGGAAGTGATCGAACCATCCTTGGTCGAAGTGATGCGTTCTTGTAACTGTCCCATTTCCGTAGCCAAAGTCGGCTGATAACCAACCGCCGAAGGCATTCGTCCCAATAAGGCGGATACTTCTGATCCTGCCTGGGTGAAACGGAATATGTTATCAATAAACAACAGCACATCCTGATGATCATGGTCACGGAAATATTCAGCCATCGTCAAGCCGGTCAAACCGACCCGCATTCTGGCTCCGGGTGACTCATTCATCTGCCCGTAAACGAGGACTGTTTTATCCAATACGCCGCTGTCTTTCATCTCATGATACATATCATTGCCTTCACGTGTACGCTCGCCGACACCGGTTACGACAGACATACCGCCGTGTTCTTTGGCAATGTTGTGAATTAATTCCTGAATCAAAACGGTTTTACCGACACCGGCACCGCCGAATAAACCAATCTTGCCGCCCTTGGAATACGGACAAAGCAAATCAATGACCTTGATTCCGGTTTCCAACATCTCCGCTGAGGTTTGCTGCTCATCAAAAGCGGGAGCATTGCGATGAATCGGCATTTGCGGGATATCCTTCAGATTCTCCATACCATCAATCGGACGGCCTAAGACATTAAACATTCGTCCCAATACTTTCTCTCCGACCGGCACACTGATCGCTGCCTTTGTATCAATCGCATCCATACCGCGCACCAAGCCGTCGGTAGAGCCCATTGCCACACACCGCACGCGCTCATCGCCGATATGTTGAGCAACCTCCACAATTAACGGCTCTCCGTCCGTTAACGGAATTTCTATGGCATTCATCAGTTCCGGCAGTTCACCGTTTTCAAACATGACGTCCACAACCGGTCCGATGACCTGTACGATTTTTCCTATCTGTTTACTCAAAGAGTCTACCTCCTTTACTCAAGCGCGTTGACACCGCCGACAATCTCGGTAATTTCTTGTGTGATGGCGGCCTGTCTTGCCTGATTATATTGTAACTCTAATGTTTCCTTAATTTCCTCGGCATTATCCGTTGCACTTTCCATCGCCATACGACGGCTTGCCTGTTCACTGGTCTTCGTCTGTAAATAATATGAATACAGCAATGAGCGCACATACATCGGAATAAGAGTATCCAAAATCTGATTACCCGAAGGCTCAAAATCGGTATCCCGTTCATAAGCATCCTCTTGATGTGCCACGTCCTCAATCGGCAGCAGCGTCACATAATCGGGTTCAAATGATACTGAATTAATAAATTTCGTATATAGAATCCGAATCGAACCGATTTCCTGATTGCGATATTGCATTAACAATTCATCCGCAATCACTGCCAATTCGTTATAGCATTCATCCTCCAGGTCCATTTCTTCCTTAATAACATGAAAATTACGGTTTTTGATCCAGTTCACACCACGTGTTCCGATCATGATCATATCATCCTCATTGCCAATTTCCTTTTCCAATTTACGCAGTACGTTGGCATTATAGCCACCGCACAATCCCATATCCGAAGTAAAGACAATGGTAACGGCCTTTCCTTCATGACGCTGTAAGTAAGGATGCTTGGAATCTTTTAAGGACATCAGAATATCGCTCACCGTTTCTTTCAGACAATGTGCATATTCGCGATTTTCTTCCATGTATTGTTTCTGCTTTTTCAGCTTGCTGGAAGCGACCAGCTGCATGGCCTTGGTAATTTTCTTGGTCGAATCCACCGAACGGATCCGCGCCTTGATCGCTAATTTCCCTTGCGCCATACGCTTATCCTTCGATCATGCTTTCATATTGTTCGCCAAAGCGAGTTAATGCTTCGTTGATTTTCGCTTCCAAATCCGCATCCAACGCCTGTTTTTCATTGATTGCATTAATGATGTCAACATGTTCACGGTCCATGTATTTTAACATGGCACTTTCATACTTAGATACCTGATCCACCGCAACACTCTTTAGGAATTTATGTTTTGCGGCATACAGTGACAGCACCTGATGGGCAACGCTCATCGGATCATATTGGTTTTGGATTAACAGTTGCGTCAAACGCTCACCATGATTTAAGGTTTCCGTGGTAGCCGCATCCAAATCACTGCCGAATTTCGCAAATGCCTGCATTTCTCGAAACTGTGCCAATTCCAATTTCAAGGAACCGGACACTTGTTTCATCGCCTTAATCTGTGCTGCACTGCCGACACGGGAAACGGACAAACCGCTGTCCACCGCCGGACGAACGCCGGCATTAAACAGTTCGGTTTGTAAGAAGATTTGACCATCGGTGATGGAGATGACATTGGTGGGAATATAAGCGGAAATATCGCCCGCTTGGGTTTCGATAATCGGCAATGCCGTCAAACTTCCCGCACCCAATTCATCGTTTAATTTCGCTGCACGCTCCAACAGACGGGAGTGCAGATAGAATACATCACCGGGATAGGCTTCACGTCCCGGCGGACGTTTTAACAACAGTGACATCGTACGATAAGCCACCGCATGCTTACTTAAATCATCATAGATAATTAATACATCTTCACCATTTTCCATCCACTCCTCACCGATCGCACATCCGGCATACGGTGCAATATATTGTAACGGCGCGGCTTCACTGGCCGTGGAAGATACGATGGCTGTATAAGATAAGGCATCATGTGCCCGCAGCTTTTCCACAATTTGTGCTACGGTACTGGCCTTTTGTCCGATGGCCACATAGATACATTTAACGCCGGTACCCTTTTGATTGATGATCGTGTCGATCGCAATCGCCGTTTTTCCGGTTTGACGATCACCGATGATGAGTTCTCGCTGACCACGGCCGATCGGAATCATTGAGTCAATGATTTTCAATCCCGTCTGTAACGGCTGGTGGACACTTTTACGGGTCATAACACCCGGAGCTACACGCTCCACCGGACGATAGCGATCACTTTGAATTGGTTCTCCGCCATCAATCGCCTGTCCAAGCGCATTGACTACCCGCCCCAACATAACATCGCCGACCGGTACCTCAACAATACGACCGGTACGTTTGACTTCATCGCCTTCTTTAATACCGCGGCTTTCGCCCATCAGTACCGCTCCGACATGCTCTTCTTCTAAGTTCATGACCATGCCATATACGTCACCGGGAAAGCGCAGCAACTCGCCGGCCATCGCATTGCGCAAGCCGTATATCAGCGCAATACCGTCACCAATCGTAATGATAGTTCCCGTTTCATCAATTTCGAGTTCATCATCGTATCGTTGAATCTGATCCTTGATCAGCTTACTGATTTCTTCCGGTTTTAAACTCATTCGCGTTCACACTCACTTTCCTTACGCTGATCGGCACTCGCCGCCAATCGCTTCAGATGTTCCATTTTATTCAACGCGGTATGATCCAGCACCAGGTCATTAACCTTAATGCGAACTCCCGCAATCAGATCCCGATCCACACTTCGATGCAATTCCACTCGCTGCTGCAATTTCTTTTCTAACATATCGCAAATCCGCTGACATTCCTCATCGCTCAATTCACGAGCGCTTCGTACATCTGCAACTACGATATTTTTTTCCTTGCGATATTGGTTCATAAATTCCTTGGTGATCTCATGTAAGTCATAAAACCGGCCCTTATCGACAAGCAATTTCAAAAAATTGATTACTGTGCGGTCAACGTGTTTTCCAAACACCGTGTGAATCGCATTCTTTTTTTCATCCTTATGAATCTTGGGGTGAGTCATCAAATGCAGAAAATCAATGTTTTCCTGCATCTGCGCATCCACAAAACAAAGCTGTTCCTTGATTAAGTCCAGCTTTTTTTCCTCTGATGCCAAAGTAAACAACGCATCACTGTAACTACGTGCCGCTATGCCTGCCATGACTCATCACCCGCATGATCAATGAATTCATCAACATATTGCTTATGCGCTTTTTCATCCAGTTCTTTATTCACGATCTGTTTGGCTGCCTCAAAAGCAACCTCAACGATCGCTTCTTTCATTTCATCTTTTGCCGCTGCTTTTTCGCGTTCCAATTCCTTACGGGTCTTGGCTTTCATATCATCCGCTTCTTTGCGGGCGCTTGCCAAAATATCCCGTTTTTCCTGATTGGCACTGGCTTTCGCCGATTCGATCAATTCGCGGGCCTCAATTTTTACATCCGACAGCTTTGCTTCATACTGTGCTTTGTAGGCTTCGCCATCGGCTCGATCCTTGGCTCCGGCATCAATATCCGCCTGAATCGCTGCTTGACGTGCATCCAAAAAGCCGAGTACTTTATCCCAGAAAAAGTGCTTCGCTAACCATACGATCAGAAGAGTGGATATACATATAATCAGCATATCCGAAGGTTTTAAGCGCAAATACGCATTTATATCAAAATCCAACATAGGGAAATCTGCCTCCTTTCTTCTGTCTTCTTGTTTATTTGTTTACGCCTACTTGGCGATTAAGAAGATCAGAAGCAGAGAGACAATAAATGCATAAATACCGGTGGTTTCTGCCAGCGCGATACCAAGCACCATGATACTGCGGATTTTGCCTGCCGCTTCCGGATTACGTGCAACACCTTCAGCCGCTTTACTTGCGGTACGGCTCTGTCCTAATGCCGGCCCAATACCGACCAAAATCGCGATTCCGGCAGCCAATACTGCCATTCCTTTCACAAAATATTCGTTGAATTCCATGTTTTTTTCCTCCTTATTCATTTTATACATGTTTTCTTTTACATTTATGTCAATCGTTCTTTTAGGTAGTCTGATATCCTTTTCCCATGTTCATTACCGCTGTAACTTCGCTACCAAGATGAAATACGGCAGCGTAAATTATTCCTCCGTTTCACAAACTTGCTCACTTAAGAAGAAACTGGACAAGGTAAAGAAGATATACGTCTGTAAGAAACCGGAAAAGATATCGAAATACATATGCAAAAACGGTGTGATTATATACATCAGCACTGTAAAGGGTAAAAACAGCTTAAACACTGTATAAACTAACATCATGATGATGGAGCCGGCCAAGATATTACCGAACAAACGCATTGACAGCGATATCGGCAAGGCGAACTCGCCGATGATGTTTAATGGTGTCATAACCCAAAGCGGTTCAGCCAATTCTTTGATTCTGGCCTTAAAACCAGCTTTTTTGATCGCATTGTATTGAATCATTAAAAACATCATCACAGCCAATGCGATATTTACCGAAACATTCGATGTGGGCGGTTGTAAACCAAGCAGTCCCAACAAGTTACTGACGCTCATCAACATAATCAATGTCCCAAGAAACGGCAAAAATCGTCGTGTATTCTCTTGCAGGTTATCACCGAGGATATTTTTGCATACATCGACAATCATCTCCGTAACCAACAAAATTCCGCTCGGTGCTTTGCGTACATCGGCCGTCTCGAATTTCTTACCGGCCCAAATAAACAGAAACGCAAATAATGCACACAGAATCAGCCAGTTGATGACGGATTGTTGCAATTCTAAGTCGTAACCGTTGATCGTCAATATGATTCCGTCAAAGTTATTTTCCATCAATCATCCTCCTTTCGATGCTGCCATGTATAAATCAGAATACTCGCTTTATGCGCCAGCATTCCCACTAACAGTGCAAAGGCATTCACACCTTGATATATACACAAAGCAAAGACTGCCACATAAATCAAATATCGATTCAGATAAGAATGATAGGCATTGCCTTCTCCTGCTACGATGCTTTTAGACATGCGTACGATCATCCTAAAGCCAAAAAGACCGGTAAAGGAACCGATCACGATTCCCAAAGTGATGCTTTTTACCATACCGGGAAAGATCAGCCAGCTGCCAATCCCGAGCACCGCTGTCATTACCAAAGTAATGCGGCAGATCTCATTTGTCATTTGTTCCGTTTCACTCATTCCGTTGCCCCCAGTTTTTTGATCATCATATATAAGGATGAGCCAACGGCATATGCGAGCAAAGCCAAAACAAAGAGCGGCGCGCTGTTAAGCCAATCATCCAGTGCCAGTCCGCCAAACACGGCCAGCACACAAGACAAAGCCATCGTCACCACATATCGCATGGCCAAACCGGCCTGTTTCATCTTACTTTGTACCGAAAATCCGATCGCCGGCATCACCCAAACCCGGAACGATATAGCCCTTTTCATTCAGTTTCTCATCCAACGCGGCAAGGTAAATATCCACATCGGGATGTTCACGCTCAACAACTTTGACACCTTCCGGCGCTCCGACCAGACATACCAGCCGAATATTTTTGGCACCTCGCTTTTTGACCATCTCAATCGCCGCCGTAGCGCTACCACCCGTTGCTAACATCGGATCCACGATCATCACAATGGCATCCTCTATCCCATTAGGATATTTTTCAAAATAAACGTGTGGTTCCAGTGTTTCCTCATCACGATACAAACCGACATGCGCCACTTTTACGGTCGGAATCAAATCACAGATTCCGTTCACCATACCCAAGCCTGCTCGTAAAATCGGAACCAGAATAATTTCTTTTTCCAATTCATAGCTATGGCACATCGCAACCGGTGTCGCAATATCGACAGGAACCGTTGGCAAATCACGGGTGATTTCATATGCCATCAATCCGGCAATCTCATCCAAATTCTGGCGAAAATCCTTCGTGCCTGTTTCCTTTTTACGCATCTGTGTCAGCTTGTGCGTAATCAAAGGATGCTTCAATACTTTCAGCATAATCATTCTCCTTTGGTATCGTGTCATAGTCTAGCACGATTCCTCTTACCTGTAATTAGACAAATTTCCTTTTTTGTCAATTACAACCACGATTATTATAACATGGTTGTCATTGAATTTTTAGTGTTATCTTGCCTTTTTCATAAATTTACCAAGGTATAAACTTCCAAAGAAATCGTGTTCATAATTATTATGTTACTGAATACGCTGTTTATAACTAAGCTTTTTCAGCCACAAAAAAAACAAACAACCGAGGCTGTTATGCTTTTTACTTTTTATGCTTGATTATCCATTCTTATTATTATAAAAGCAACCGGATAAATAGATTAAAGCACGCAGAAAATTTGATCGATTGCCTTTAGGAATTGCACGGGCAATTTCATTGATTTTGATCTCCAATTCATCACTCAGTAACAGTTCATGTTCTTCTTCATATTCTATTCCTAAAACTTTATTCATATCCATTTCCAGCAAATTCGTAAATTCAGACAGCTGTTCCAATGAAATTCGGCAATCACCGCTCAATATACGGTTTAATTCTTTCACACTGATTTCCATTTCTGCCGCAAGTTGTTCTCTGGTATAACCTTTTTTTTCCATAGCCGCTATGACCGCTTTTTTCCAAATCTCATCCATTTTCATTCCTCCCTGACCTCTTACAAAGATATTATCAGAGAAAAGTGAACCTGTAAACAATACCATAGTGTGCAAATGATTTATTTTTCTTCCATCAACTCCGAAAGAAACATAACAGCACGTAAAAATCTCGTTTGCTCACTTTTCTTAATCTTACGTGCCGCCTGATTGACTTTATATTCATAATCATCATGTAATATGAAATCGTCATTATTATAATGAGCCAAAGAAAGTACTTGCGACAGATTAATTTTTAGGCAATAACAGATTTTTGTCATCATTTCAAAGTCCGGCTGACGTTTATCATTACAATAGGATGTAACCGTTGTCCGGGCAATATTTAACTCCCTTGCCAGCACTTCCTGTTTGATATTCAACTTCTCCATCTGCAATTTCATGATTCCTCCGAATGTGATCATATTACCCCTCCATTGTTATGACATAATTATATTGGAAAATTTTACCAATCATATTGATTGGCGCAGTTTGCGTCAATTTATAAATTGTCGCATGTTTTCCGCGTTTGCATTATTTTTACTCACAGCAATCAAAAAAAATCACAGGTATGTATACTTGATTTCTGCTTTATTTAATAAAGCGCTACCATAAAAGTTCACAGAATACAAAAGAAGCGATTATGCGTTGCACAGATACAAAAAAGGAAAAAGCAGATACAAAAAAGGAAAAAAAGCTATTGCGAAACCCTGTTGTTTTGATTATACTAATATTCAGTTATCATCACTGAGGAGGATCGTAAGTGAGGTTAATGAGCGCCAGGCTCCCTTTGGAGTGACGAGGTTGACAGAGTATCGAAAGATTCGGCGGGTGCTGTCACGGTGAATGTGCATCGTAAAAAAGATACAAATGTGCAAAAGCATGACAAAGTTCTTTTTATCACATAATAAAATAGATGATAATACGCTGTACAAAAGCAGTATTTTTGTCACGGTTGTTTTTTGATTCCCAGTGAAAAGGAGTGTTTTTATTATGTGTGGAATTATTGCTTATGCGGGTCAACAGGCTCGTTCGAATACCATATTATTAGAAGGCTTGCGGGCATTGGAGTATCGCGGATACGATTCTGCCGGATTAGCCAGTGTGATCAACGGAAGAATCCAAGTCATAAAAGCAAAGGGTAAAGTGTCTGATTTACAGGATGCACTGGCCGCTGCCCATGCGCAAAGCGGCACCGTCGGCATTGCGCATACCCGATGGGCTACACACGGTGAGCCCAATGAATGTAATGCTCATCCTCATACCAACGGTATCGTTACGCTGGTACACAACGGTATCATTGAAAATTGTCAAGAACTAAAAGCCGAACTTATCCAAAAGGGGTATTCCTTCCACAGCGATACCGACAGTGAAGTCGCAGCCGCTGTAATCAACGAAGCTTATCAAAGATGTAAAGATAAACAAAAGACTCTTGCTTACGCCTATACGCAGTTAAAGGGATCGTTTGCGTTTGCGATTCTGTTTGCAGATGACCCCACCAGTATCTATGCGATGCGCAAGAACAGTCCGCTGATTATCGGCATCGGAACTAATGAGACCTTTATTGCCAGCGATATCAGTGCTTTTTTATCCTATACGAATCGCTATATCGAATTAAAGCACGATGAAATTGCCAAGGTGGATGAACGCGGGGCGATTATTAAAACATTGGACGGAGATTTTATTCAAAAGACGATCAAAAAAAGTGATGTTCAAGCGCATGATATCACCAAAGGAGATTTCCCACATTATATGTTGAAAGAAATCCATGAGGAAAGTCATGTCATCACAAGGCTGTTAGAACGCTATATGCCTCACGGCGTCAATGATCTGATGCAAACAATGGATGATTTTGCGAATATTGAAGAGATTCATATTGTTGCCTGTGGCAGTGCCATGTATGCCGGAATGATTGCGAAGGTTTTATTAGAGCAGAAAGTTCGCATTCGCACGATTTGTGAAGTTGCTAGTGAATATCGATACGCCAACCCGTTATTTCATCCACATTTGTTAGTGGTTCTCATTTCTCAATCGGGAGAAACAGCCGATACCATCGCGGCCATGCGTTTAGCTAAGGAACACGGTGTCAAAACACTGGCGCTTGTAAATAACCGGGAAAGTACCATGGCAAGGGAAGCGGATCTGTTTTATGAAATTTTAGCCGGCAAAGAAATCAGCGTTGCGACAACCAAAGCTTATTGTGGACAGGTGGCATGGATGGCCTTGTTCGCAATCAAATTTGCACTCATGCGCCACCAACTTAACGAAACCGAAATTACCGTTATCCAACAGGAACTTTCGCAATTATCCTCGCAGATGGAACAGCTCATTCACGCGCCGCACTACAAAGCGATAGCAGCTGCCATCGCGCCGTACAGTGACTGTTATTTTATCGGACGCGGGTTGGATTATGCGCTCAGTTTAGAAGGCGCATTAAAATTAAAGGAAATATCTTATATTCATGCCGAGGCATATGGAGCCGGTGAAATGAAGCACGGAACAATTTCCCTAATCACCCAAGGGACACCGGTCATTGCCATTGCAACGGATGCAGCTCTGTTGGATAAAACTATCAGTAATATCAAGGAAGTCAAGGCTCGCGGTGCCCATGTCATACTGATTGCAGCAGATCATCTTCCTGTTGATAAAGCAGTTGCGGATGAAGCCATCATCGTTCCTCATCTGAATCCTTTTCTTCAAGGCATCACAACAATCATCCCGCTTCAACTGATCGCTTATGAAACTGCCGTACAGCGTGGTTGTGAAATTGATCAACCTCGCAATTTGGCAAAAAGTGTCACCGTAGAATAGTGAACCGTTATTATGGCTGAAAGATATGGCCTACACACCCTGATCGAGCATCGACCGTTACGATCATAATGCGCCATGAAAGCTTCGGTATCCACAGCACTTTTATTGCCTGCCCCTCAAAGGGGCCTTTTATTATGCTCTGTATTTTTCAAACGTCATCGCAAATGGCTCTTTCATGCTGTTGTGAAGCTTACTGTAACCTTCAAATCATCAGTATGTGCATTTTTATGTTTTTGTTTCTATTATAAATCTTCGTTTCAGTAAAAGGCAGTTGTTACGCTGCCTGTATGTTTCAATGATGCTTTCATAATGTTTGATTTGCTTATCATAATTAATACCTACAAGTAAGATCCCTTTGTGATCCTTTACCTTGTCAATATATTTCCTTTCGTAGATCTGAACGATCACATCTTCTGCGCTTTTATCATATTTCAATTCTAATATGACCGGCGGATATTGTTATCTTTTTGGAGTGAATAAATAGGCCACAAAGCCTTCGCACAGCGCGCCTATCGGTGTCCCGCTTTTCATTTCTCTGTTCAATCACATCCGCAACCTCATTCATCGGTCCTGTCTCCGTCCAATAATTCTGCTTTCAAGCAAAACTTTACGCAGTCAAGATCATCATCAAAACAGTCACAATGATCTGGAAAACGACTAAAATTAATATAGATCACATGATGCTTAATTAAGTGTTTTTCATAAGAAGAACCTTCTTCAATTCTTACCCCCCTAAATAAGTTCGATGCATCAAAGCCAACTGAGTAATAGCCCCCAACATCGTAACATTGCTCGTTTTACCAAAGCATCT
Source organism: uncultured Erysipelotrichaceae bacterium (assembly GCA_910586285.1). Classification (GTDB taxonomy): domain Bacteria; phylum Bacillota_I; class Bacilli_A; order Erysipelotrichales; family Erysipelotrichaceae; genus C-19. The sequence goes on along the minus strand of CAJUGR010000023.1, from coordinate 5,438 downwards.
TGGCCGTGTAATACACACATAATATTTTCTTTTACCGATTATGTGATTCGCTTACTCAATCAATAGACTTTTATTCACATAAATATCGTCATTTAAATTATCGGTGTATCAGTATCTATATAATACATCTTTCTTACCTGCCTTACTGCTATCTTTATTATGTCCCTATTTATCATTTTTCTCAATCAGAACAAGAACAAGTTAGGAAAAAGGAAAGCCATCGCTTTCCCATAAATATCATCCCATCTTAACATTGAGTACAATGCACATGTTATTGCGACAATGACTGTAATTCTTTATTTAATCGTGTTATTTCATTGTTCAGCTTTTCTACTTCATCATTCAATTTTGTAATGGTAACATTAGCCTGATCAAATAATTTCTTCTTATTTTCTAAAGCGCTAACCTCTGAATCCAATTGTGTCAATTGACTCTGTAAAGATTTCAATTCATTTGTTTTTTCATCAATATTAAAACTACTGCAGAATTCTTCATCGCGACTATCAGATGAACATTGACTATTATAGGATTCAATATCCGTATTCAAGAGTTCAATATTTCGAGCCGCTTCACCTCTACGAGTACGACGATCTCCTAACACATTTTCATCCACTTGATTTTCCTTTTGTACCTTTTTCGCGGCGGCAATTTTCTGATTATCATCCTCAATTTGCTTGTTATAGGCAGTAATCTGTCCGTTAATTTTCGCAATCTGCTTCGAATTGTCCTTCTTATCTTCATTATCCGGATCCGTATCAGGCTCTTCGTCAATATTCGTTACCGGCTGATCCTTATTTTTATCATTCTCTTTGTCTTTATCCTT
>CAJUGR010000023.1:0-4515 GCA_910586285.1 uncultured Erysipelotrichaceae bacterium | reverse complement strand
TCCTTGTCCTTATCACTATCCACGACTTTATCTTCGCTGCTGTTATGATCCAGCATCGCTTTCACACCAAATCCGATTCCAATCAGAAGACATAACGCAACAACTCCGGTAATGGTATAGGTAATAATTTTGTTCATCTTTGCCGGATCTACTTTTGTCTTTTCCTGTGGCTGCTTATCTTGATCATTACCTAAAAATTCTTCAATATCTTCTTCGGTAATCTCCTCTTCCATCACTTCACGATTATCATACATGTATATGGAATCATCAGAACTTTCCGACTCCGGTTCTGTCACAAAATCGCTTTCATGCAGTGGCTGATTCATGACAATCCGAGTCTTGCCGCTTTCATCAGAATCAACAACGCTGAATACAACATCATCGTTGCCGTCATAATCATCAAAATTATCATTCTGAACACTTTCCGATGTACTGTCATCACTGTAATTCATTAAAATCGGTTCTCTTGACACATATTCTTTCTCCACCGGCTTCTGCATCCTATTATTTTGAGCTTGTTTCATCGCATCAATTTTTTTGCGTAATTCCTGATCTTCCTCATATTCATCAATCATATCGGACAAATCCAATTCATCCTCATCTTTTCTATGATTCAACATAAGGCTCCTCCTCTCAATGGTGAGTATTCATATCTTACCACAGGATGTGGGAATTGTGAATCTATTTTCTTAAATTCCCCATAAGCAAAAACAGCACCATCGAGTGCCATTTTTATTAATGCGGATCCAAAGCCATAAAATCCCATGCGATATTCGCTGAATCCGAAACTTTTGGTAAATACTTCATGTATTCCGGAAAACTGAATGAAAAATCATTAAAATTCATTGTCTCCAGATTGGCTTCGTAAGCGTCCACTACCTTTGCATAATCATATTGATTCCACAAATAACAGTCCGCCCCCATCGCCAAATTCGGGACGACTCTGGTATCATAGATGCCGTTTTCAATCACCACCGATTGAATGCTCCAAGGTTTTAATTCTTTCAATTCGCCACGGATAAATGAAGTGATCTGTTTTCCCGGCATATCGGTTACCACATATTTCGGGACAGTCTCCATTAATTGATTCACATATATGGTGATTCCTTCCGGTGTTAACAGTTTATCAATAATAGCCTTGATAATTCTTTCCTGAGCCCTTTCACGGCCGGCCACATCATAGTTTGCCGTTTTACGGTGACGTGCATAAGCCAAGGCCTGTTTCCCGTTAAGATGTTGATAACCGGCCTCCAGTGTGATCAAATCCTCGGCCGCAAAGCTGCGGTTTTCATCCTGTTCTGTGAAAGCAATCTCGACATCAACATCAATTCCGCCAATCGAATCAATAATCTCTATCAAAGAAGAGAAACTTACTTTTGCATAATAATCAACATCAATTCCAAAGAATTCTTCTATGGTCTCTACCGTATCATCAACACCACCCCATCCCGTATGTGTTAATTTATCATTCACATAATCCAAAGAAGGACGTGGCATTAAGGAATCACGATGCAAAGATACCATGGTAATCGAATTCGAAACCGGATTTACAAATAATAAAATATTGACATCGGATAATGAGGTCATATCCGCAGATCCCATTTCATCCACACCGCTGATCAATAAAGTAAAGCCTTCTTTCGTAATATCCTTTTGATCCGCTAAATTCTGCGGTCGCTCTCGCTCATAAGTATCAATAACGGCATAGCTGTCTTGAAAGCCTTCCACATTGGCATTTAACATATCCAAATAAGTATCCGATATCATCATCCCATCCAACATATTGGACATAAACAAATCTGCCAAGGTAGAATAAGCGATTTCTTCATTATACACGGCCGGTGTTGACAAAACATTTTCCAGTTTTGCACATCCATACTCCGTATTTTCCTGATCTGTTCCGCGCTGAATTCCCAACGATCGTCCGGCAAAATCACCGATTTCACTGATATCTCCGCCCTTGTGTGCAAGTAAATAAATTTGAATCGGTTCATTATTGTCCTTAATCGACACCTGTTCAACTGCTGCGGTAACATTACCTATGGAATATCCCACAAAGCCGACAACAATGCACAGTCCTATCTGAATTGTTCGTTTTACCACAATGACCCATTTCGGTGTATTCATTAACATTAAGACAAAGAAAATAAGAAACGCAATCACCAAGATCGCAATCATTGCCATCAACCAATTTAACGGCAGCATATTCAATCGTATTGCTTTCCATATCGTATATATAAAAACAACCAATAAAATAACATTCAATATTAAATCAATTAAACGTGTATATCGGCGTTTTGGTTTTTTCCTCATATGCTACACCTCATTTAGGTCTCTATTATAATATAGAACTGAAGAAAATGCTACGAGAATCCCGTTTCTCATAACTTTTTTACAAGATTTCTATAAGATTCCCATAGCATTCCCATAAAGGATAAATATATACAAAAGGCATGAATGATAATGATGGATTAATACACAAAATACATGATCTTTGTAACAGAAATAGCATTTGTTTATGGCGATCTGTAAATTTACAAATATTGGAAATTATGTTGTAATAGTGCTATAATGTGAGTATACGAATGTGGGTGAAAGGACGAGGGAATTAATGGATAGAATAACCAAAGATAAGTTAGGCAGATATGGGCTGTCTATCAAAGCGAACCGCAAACGCCAATTACATTTGACCAATGCCGCAAAGTGGACACAGAAGGAATTTTGCAAAGATATTTGTTCACAAAACGCTTTGATCAATATGGAAAGAGGCCATGCCGGTCGTTTCCGTGATAATTATTTAATGTTAGCGGAGAAGTTAGACCTTAAAATTACACATAATCCCGATTTAGATAAAAAGATAGAACCACTTACCAAGCGCCTGTATCATGCACTGGAATATTATGATCTGGATGACATTAAGAAAACTACACGAAAGCTGAGTAATTGTTTAGTCCATGTCAAAGATTTCTTATGGTATTGTGATTTATATCAAGTGGTAAAAGCAGTAGAACAACACTATTTGCATCAGAACTATTTATCTCCCGATGATCGTGTTTACTTTGCGGATATGATTGATGAGTTTTCATCAGATTGGGATGATATCATAAAATCCATAGTCTTTCTCTCTGCCTTTTTGGATTTTGAAAGCGAGGAATACCGCGATCGATTTTATGAACTTGATATTGCCTCCAATAAAGCTGACTTTAACAAAGTAAATTCAATGTTGTTCTATCTCGCAGAAGACTATAATTCTAAGTTGTTTATATTATTTCAAGAATTAGAAGCGGAATGGACGGAGAAAAAGAACATTAACCGTTTAATAGATTTATATAATCAGAAATTGATTCTTAACAGTTACTTTGATGCGTATGAATTGCGCCAAGTTGAAGACAAAATCATAGCTATGATCCAAACTCATTTGATTCCCAAGCAAAAATTGGCTGAAACTTATTATAATTTAGGTATTGCTTATTTGAAAATGAAAGACTACAACAAGACCATTGATATGATGAAGAAATGTATTGAGTATGATATTAAAAAGAAAAAGCAAGCATTTGCTTATTTAGCGCACGCCCAACGAATGTCAGGTCAAGAAATTGTAATCCCGCGTTATACGAAAAAAGAATTAAATCACTTCCCTGCCATATATTCTCCAATCTATCACTATTACAGGAACCTGAATCGCATATCGGAGGAACAGTCTGAAATATACTTAATGAACGAGATTTTACCGTTAGTTCATCCAGAGGATGAAATCATCGTAGAAACATTTCAAGAAGAATTAGATTTATTGGTTGACAAGACCAATCATTATAAATCAATGATGATATACATGAAGAAAACGAAGAAAGCTTAAACTCGTAATCAAATATTACGAGTTTTTTCATGCTTTTTTGGCCTTTAAATAGGGCTTTTTCTTATTCTGAACTCAAGTCGAACCCCCAAAAGTGCGAATAATCCGCGATTTTTCATTTCAACTGTAACTGGCATCAAAATTATTGTTTTCAATTCACATTTGAATTATTATATGTGCGTGGAAATGATGGCCATCAAATCCCCTTAATAATTGAATAAAGGAGATATGAAAATGAAGAAATTAGTCATTTCCGCATTATGTGGATTATGCTTGATGGGCGCTTTTGTGGCTACGCAGGCATCTGCCGATGCTCAGCCTGAAGAAGTTGCCATTTCAAGACATGCTACGGCTGTAACGTCTTAATAAGACGGAAACTGAATTTATTTAAGTAGTGAATCATTTAATTCAAAATTCTGGTTTGGTTCAAAGGGAGATACTGGAAGGTTGGAGGGTAAGGCGTAGGTAGGAGCATTTCATCTTTTTCCATCTTTATACTGCATTCCCATAGTGCATATGAAAACATTAAGTTTTAATCCCTCGGATGATGTTCGATGGAACGACTCCTGTCAACCTTATCATTAAGAGGTGTTACAAGTTTAATTCGAATTCGAAAGCATTGTATCGTAAAAAGTAGTCTGTTTGTTCAGACTACTTTTTAT
>CAJUGR010000022.1 GCA_910586285.1 uncultured Erysipelotrichaceae bacterium | reverse complement strand
AGCGTGAAGATAGCACATTGCCGGTCTACTGACTCACTCATGTGAGTCTTTTTTTCTATTATATGAAATCGAAATTCAATGCAGAATAAAAATAATTTCTGTGGTTAGAAACAAAGTATGAACGGATGAGATAAAAAATATGACAGTACCAAACTAAGTAATTCAATTTGGCACTGCCCTTTTTATGTGGATTTATTTTCCGTCAGTTTTTTTACATTACTTTTATAAAAGAAGATGGAACAGATCATGGAGATACTCCAACCGATTGGCCATGCGCACCATATACCTAAAGCAGATTGTGTCCAATCGGAAAGTATGAATGCCAAAATCACACGCAGAATTAAATCAATGAAAGTGCTAATCATAAACTGACGCATAGCACTAATCCCTCGCAATATCCCATCTGCTATCAATTTAGCTGATACGATGAAATAGAAGGGAGCGAGTATCCATAAAAATTGTCGGCCAGCCATAAGTGCTGCGCTAGCTCCTTCTTCCATGAAAAGAAGTAGCAAGTATTTGCCGAATAACATATAAAGAAAGCAGAACGGAATGCACAGATACCACACCATTTTGATCCCCGCATAAAAGCAATCTTTGATGCGGTCAAATCTATGCGCGCCGAGATTCTGCGCTGAGAAATTGGAAATACCGTTACCAATGGTAGTAAGGGATGTAATGACCATGTTATTCAATTTTACGGCAGCGGAATAACCGGCCATCACAGAAGCTCCGAAGCCATTAATCACGCTTTGGATTAATATATTTCCTACTGAGATAAAACTTTGTTGTAAAATACTGGGGATCGCAATCACCATAATTCTTTTTAAAAGTTCCCAATCAAAGAGGAGCGATTCCTCCGCAACCGTGATGTCTTTAAGTCGTATCCATATGGCAATAACGGCCAGAACACAACTGATACCCTGACACAGAAATGTTGCCCATGCGACACCCGATATTCCCATATTAAACATTTTTACGAACAGCATATCCACCGCAATGTTGGAGGCAGAGGATACCGCCAGAAAATAAAAGGGAGTTTTGGAATCACCCAATGCGGAGAAAATACCGGTCGCAATATTGTAAAAGAATACAAAAGGTAATCCCCATATATAAATATCCAGATATAATCTTGAACTTGCCAATAATTCTTCCGGTGTATGAATGAGTTGTAATAAAGGGGTACAACCGAATATACCGATAAGCATCAATATCCCACAGAGAATCGCCGCAAAAATACAGGCTGTGGATATAGCTGTCTTCAGCCGGCGGTATTCTTTTGCGCCAAACAGCTGTGAAACAATTACGGAACAACCCATATTGCAGCCAAACGCAAAAGCAATAAAGATTAATGTAACTTCATAACTGTTTCCCACTGCCGCTAAAGCATTTTCTCCAATGAATTTTCCTGCTACCAGACTATCCGCAATATTGTAAAGCTGTTGAAAAATAATACTTCCAAATAATGGAAGGCAAAATTTCCATAATACTTTTTCCGGTTTTCCTACTGTTAAATCTTGATTCATAAATGTTACCCTTTCTTCTTCACATCTTTCTGAGAATATATTATAATATGTTTGTAGGAATATTAAAAATATATATAGTACATAGGAGAAATATAAAAAATATATGGATATCAATTTTGAATATTATAAAATCTTTTATTTTGTGGCAAAGTACGGAAATATCACAAAAGCAGCCAGTGCCTTAGGCCGCAATCAACCTAATGTTACACGAGTGATGAAATTATTAGAAGCCCAGTTAAATTGTCGATTGTTTATTCGTGAGGCGAGAGGAATCCGTTTAACCGAGGAAGGGGAATTTCTCTATTCTCATGTGGAGGTCGCATACAAGCATTTTCTGAATGCGCAGGAAGAAATCAGCCGACAAAACTCACAGCGATACGGTACGGTGGAAATCGGCGCAACCGAAACTGCACTTCATCTGTTTCTGTTAGATATTTTACATCGCTTTAAGCAGGACTATCCTTTCATTCGAATCAAAATTCATAATCATACGACACCGGAAACGATAAAGCATCTGATTAGTGGGAAGTTGGATCTGGCTGTAATTACCAATCCTTTCGATGTTCCTAAAATGCTTTCCGGTATCAAAGTGCTTGATTTTGAAGAAATATTAGTTGGCGGATCGCAATATGCAAATTTGGGTAAAGCGTCTTTAGCGTTGGAAGAAGTAAAAGAGTATCCGTGGATCGGGTTGGGCAGAGAGAGCGCCACCTATCATTTATATAAGAACTTTTTTATCTCTCATGGAATTGATTTGGAGCCGGATATGGAAGTGGCCACATCGAATTTGATGTTGCCGCTGATTGTAAGCAATTTGGGTATCGGTTTTGTGCCAAAGAAACTGGCGCTGCCACTATTGGAAGAAAGGAAGCTGATTCAAATCCATCTTTCTTGTGATATTCCCAAACGATCGATTGAGATCATTTCAGATAAAGGCCGCGGAAAGAGTCTTGCGGCGGATACATTCTATAAATTTTTACTGAAGGAAATCAGCTATAACGATATATCCGAATAGATTATCGCCATTGATTACTGCCGGAGGAAGGTTATATGATAACTTGATCACGTATTTAACAGAAACTTTTCCATTCTATGTAAACCTGTGTGATGCTCGAATGCGATGTTATAAATTGGGAATAGTAATAACAATCTATTATGATTTATGCTATAATAAATAGGATTCTGGCGAGCTAAAAATGGAGATACGATTCATTTCTTACATCGCTTAGAATACGTATATAACGATTTCAGAGAGTTATCCCAAGCATTTGGGATGGGTTTTTCTTGTCATATAAGACTAACAGAAAGGAATCCGATCTATGGAGTTTATTACCGATATAACACCACAGGAACATGATGAATTTGTGAAGGCACATCCGTTATGTAATTTATTACAATCCAGTCGCTGGGCGCAGGTGAAAGATAACTGGGATCATGCCATAGTCGGTGTGAAAGAAAACGGGAAACTATTGGCATCGGCTTTGGTGTTGATCAAGCGACTACCGTTATCCTTGAGTGTTTTCTATACACCGCGAGGACCGATCATGGATTATGAAAATGATGTGCTGGTACAGTTCTTTTTTGATCATATGAAGAAATATGCTCGTAAGCAGCACGCTGTATATCTCACCATGGATCCGGCCATTCATTGTAATGATTATTTGATCACAGAAGTGAATGAAAATCGCTATGAATTGTCCCATCAGGTGATTCATCGCTTGCGGCAGGTAAATGCCCGGTTTAAAGGATTCACAACAGCGATTGATGAAACCATTCAACCGCGCTATCATGCCAATGTTTACGCTTGTGAAAATTTCAAGGAGCAGTTGCCTAAAAGTGCGAAAAAGGCACTGCATATCACAGAGAAGAAATTTTTGGAAGTAGAATATTGCGATGATAAGGCGGTGGAGGATTTTGCGGCGATCATGCGCCACACGGAAGAAAGAAAGAGTATTGCTTTGCGTGATGAAGATTATTTCCGTAAATTGATGGAGACATATCAAGAGGATGCAATCATCGTACTGGTGTGGGTTCCGTTAAAGAAGCTTTATGAGGATTCCAAACAACGCTTGTTCAATACGCAGGACGCGTTATCAAAGTGTCCGGAAAATGCGAAGAAAAAACGCTTTACCTTGGAAGAACAGCTTGCCTCTTATACCCGTGAAACAAAAGAATTACAGGAACATATTCAAGAATACGGTGATCGGGTGATCGGTGCGGGGGCGCTTTGCGTGAAATACGGAGAAACGGCGGAACTGCTTTATGCGGGGATGGATGATACATATAAACGCTATATGGCACCGTATCTTTCTTTCTATTCTTGTATGAAATGGAGTTTTGATCATGGTTGTACTTCCTGTAATATGGGAGGAATCGAGGGCGATTTCAAAGGGGGGTTAACAAAATTCAAAGCGAATTTTCATCCGATTATCAATGAATATATCGGGGAATTTGAGATTCCCTATCGGAAGCTCTTATATCGGATGGCGATGAAAGTGCTGGCGCAAAGGAAGAAGGGATAATTTTGAGCGAATATATCGTTCATTCCGTACAGGAAAGTGATGAACTTGCCCGATCATTGGCAAAAAGAGTTCACGGCATGACGATGCTGATCCTGTTGGAAGGAGATCTGGGGGCAGGAAAAACGACTTTTGTGAAAGCATTGGGGAAAGCATTAGGTGTTACGAAAGTCATCAATTCACCGACATTTACGATATTAAAAAGCTATCGTATGGATGACGGTCGTTTTTTACATCATATGGATGCCTATCGAATGGAAGGGATTACGCAGGATTTGGGATTTGATGAAATTTTTGATGAAGATGCGATTTGCGTTGTTGAATGGGCGCATTTCATCAAGGATCAATTACCGTCGCAAGCGCTCACCATTCGTATTCATATTGTGGATGAAACTACACGCCGGTTTGAATTCTGCGCATCCAATGAGGTATATAAAACCATTGCGGAGGGTTTATAGATGAAAACATTGTGTTTGGATTCCGCTCATAAACATCTGGTGATCGTACTTATCGAGGATGGAATAATCAAGGCATGTTATGAGCAGGAGTGCTGGAAGCGGCAAAGTGAAACGTTGTTTCCGCAGTTGATTCAGTGTATGAGCGAAGCGGGATGGCAGAGTGAGGATATTGATCAGCTTGTGATTACGGATGGTCCGGGAAGCTACACCGGAGTACGCATTGCGATGAGTGTCGCAAAGGTTTTCTGTACGACAATGAATAAGCCGTTATTCTGTGTGTCTACCTGTCAGTTGTATGCCGGACTTCGTCCTCATTGTTATGTCATGTTGGATGCCCGCAGTAAACGGGCTTATTTTGCGCATTATCATGAAGGCAAACAAATTGATGCCGAACAAATTCTGACCTTGGAAGAAGTGGCGGCGATTGCCGCAAAGAATGATGGTGTCTGGGTAGGCGATTGTGAACTGATTCAGCGCAGCTCAGAGCCTTTACATCTGGCACAACAATTCTGTGTTATTTTGCCGTTTGCGCGCAAGGTTGAAAATATTCATACGTTGACCCCGCGTTATTTGAAAGATAGCGATGCGTATAAGGTACGAAAATGATTCGCTTCATGCAAGAAAAAGATTTTGAGGCTGTGCTTAAGCTGGAAACTGCACTTTTTCCCTCACCGTGGCATCGGCAAATGTGGGAATCCGAGTGGAAAGATAATGCTTTTGCGCAAATATATGTATTGGAAACCGATGCGCGTATTTGCGGTTACATCGATTTTTGGATTACGTTTGAAACCGCCCAGTTAGCACGAATCGCAGTGGCATCGGATGTTCAAGGCCATGGCCTTGGATCACAGTTGATGGATTTCATGATCGAAGAATGTGAACGGGCAATGTGTGAAAATATCAGTTTGGAAGTACGTGTGGATAATCAAGCAGCGATTGCGCTGTATGAACGATATGGCTTTATCAGGGCCGCATGCCGGAAGGGCTACTATGAGGACGGCAGTGACGGACATTTGATGATTAAGCCTTTGGGAGGAAATTATGTATGAGTGATACGATCATATTGGGAATCGAATCAAGCTGTGATGAAACGGCAGTGGCAATGGTGCGCAGCGATACGGAAGTATTGGCAAATGTTGTGGCTACCCAGATTGATGTACATAAGGATTTTGGCGGTGTGGTGCCGGAAGTCGCAAGCCGGATTCACGTGGAGAATATTTCGATGGTTTTGGCGGAAGCATTACAAAATGCACACTTAAGTGTGGCGGATGTGGATGCCATTGCGGTCACCCAAGGACCCGGGTTGATCGGCAGTCTTCATGTGGGGGTTCAAGCAGCAAAAACATTGGCTTGGGCGTTTCGTAAGCCATTGGTGCCGGTGCATCATATCGCCGGGCATATTTATGCCAATGCATTGGTGACAAAGCTGGAATTTCCGTTGCTTGCGCTGGTGGTGAGCGGCGGCCATACGGAATTGGTTTATATGCCGGATGAATGGCAATTTACCATATTGGGGACGACCCAAGATGATGCGATCGGTGAAGCCGGTGATAAAGTCGGGCGGGTATTGAATCTGCCTTATCCCGGCGGTGTTTACGTGGATCGCTTGGCCAAAGAAGGAAAGGCGTGTTATCCGCTGGCGACCCCCAAAACCGAACGGGAGTTGGATTTTTCGTTCAGTGGATTAAAGAGCAGCGTCCTGCAATTTATCGCTCGTTGTGAACGTCGCAATGAAACTTTCGAACCGGCTGATCTTGCCTGCTCATATCAGGAATGTGCCCTGCGTGAATTGTTCACTCCGACGCGTATTGCGTTATGTCAGTACCAACCGAAAATGATGGTGTTGGCCGGTGGTGTGGCAGCCAATTCGCGCTTGCGGGAGATGGTGGAACAAGATTTGTGCAATGAATTCCCTGATATTCGCTTTGTGGTACCACCGTTATCCTGTTGTACGGATAATGCGGCAATGATCGCGGTGGCTGGCAGTATTGCGTATCGTCATGGGGTACGGGCAGATTTTTCCTTGAGTGCTGATCCGGGATTCGAACTCACAAGTTCAATTTTATAAAATACTCACAAACAGCGCGATTTGTGCTATAATAATAAAGGTGATGAACATGACTGGTAAAAATGTCCCCAAAGCAACCTTACAGCGTTATCCGGTATATTTAAAAGCGCTGCGTAAACTGAAGCGTAACGGTATGGAGCGGATCATGTCCAAGGAATTAGCGGATGTGGTTAATATCGAACCCACAACGATTCGCCGTGATTTTTCGTTTCTGGGCAGTTTGGGGAAGCAGGGCTTTGGTTATGAGATCGATAAGCTGATTGAAATTTTCAATGCCCAGCTGGGAATGGATTTTGAAGAGAAAATCATTTTGGTCGGCGCCGGTAATATGGGGCGTGCCTTAATGAAGTATAATAAGTGGGATTATGTGGTCGGTGAAATCGTATGTGCATTTGATATCAATCCGGATCGCCAAGGGGTACGCTTTAATATCCCCGTTTATCCGATGGAAGAATTGGAACAACGTATGCCCTCCGGATGCCGAATTGCGATTTTAGCCATTTCTGAAGATATCCAGGCAACGGTAGATCGCTTGATTGATTGCGGTATTATCGGTTTGGTGGATTTCACTCATGAGCATATTCAAGTACCCAAAGGGGTTGTATTAAAGACCGTAGATGTGGTATCATCTATACAGGAGTTGGTATTCGAGACCAATTCGTTAACATCAAAACAGTGAAACAGGACAAACTTATGAAAGCGTCAAGCGAGTTGCGGTAAGGTGCGAGCGCAATCGCGGCAGTAAGGGAGAACACCTGTGGAGTTAAACCGGAGAAAGTAAGTAGACGGTCTCGCGGGGTACGCGTTATGTACCGATGAAATCAAGATGCGTGAGTGGAAAAGGCTTGCGAATCAGGATGGCACCGCGTGATAAATCATTTGCGTTCCTGAATGTAGGAGCGTTTTTTTATGGAAGAGCGAAGGAGGAAAAGCAATGTTTGAATTTATGGTGATTCGCGAATTGTATGAAATTGTATTCGGCAAAAATCCGGTGGAAATCGATGGGCTGGAATATGTCCAGCTTCAGGGATGGATTCGTACCAATCGTTGTAGCGGCAAGCTTGGTTTTATCGAATTGAACGATGGTACGTATTTCCGCAATGCACAGTTGGTTTATACGGAGGAATTGACAAACTTTCATGAGGTGTCGAAGCTGACTACGGGTTCGGCAATTACGGTGATGGGTAAGTTTGTTCTCACTCCGGATCATAAGCAGCCTTTTGAAATCGCTGCGACACAGATCACGACAGAAGGAAAGTGTGATGGTGATTATCCGCTTCAAAAGAAACGGCACAGTTTTGAATATCTGCGGGAAATCCCACATTTACGTCCGCGTGCCAATACGTTCTATGCAGTTTTCCGCTTGCGTTCGGTATTGTCGATGGCAATACATGAGTTCTTTCAAAATCAGGGCTTTGTCTATGTGCATACTCCGATTATTACCGGCAATGATGCCGAAGGGGCAGGTGAGTGTTTTCATGTGAAAACAAGCGATCCGAAAAGCGAAGGTGATTTTTTCGGTAAAGAAGCATCACTTACCGTATCTGGCCAGCTTCATGTGGAGGCCTTTGCGATGTCTTTCCGTGATGTTTATACGTTTGGACCGACATTTCGTGCCGAGAATTCCAATACCACCCGTCATGCCAGTGAATTTTGGATGATTGAACCGGAAATCGCCTTTGCGGATTTGGAAGATGATATGGATTTAATTGAAGATATGATCAAATACTGTATTGATTATATTTTAGCCAATGCGCCGGAAGAAATGGCATTCTTTGAGAAGATGATTGATAAACAGTGTGTTGAGCGAATTCGTGCGGTTCGAAACAGTGAGTTCAAACGCATGACATATACGGAAGCGATTGAGATTTTAAAGCAGGCTGATGTGAAATTTGACAATAATCGCATTGAATGGGGAATGGACTTACAGAGTGAGCATGAGCGCTATTTGTGTGAAAAGGTCGTCAACGGTCCGGTATTTTTAACTGATTATCCGAAAGATATCAAAGCCTTTTATATGCGTTTAAACGATGATGGTAAAACGGTTGCGGCTTGTGATCTGTTGGTTCCGGGAGTCGGCGAACTGGTCGGCGGCAGTCAGCGTGAAGAGCGTTATGATGTGCTGACCCAGCGAATGGAGGAAATGGGGATGAATCAGGAAAGCCTGCAGTGGTACATGGATCTGCGTCGTTACGGCGGTTGTAAGCATGCCGGCTTCGGTCTGGGGTTTGATCGTATGTTGATGTATGTCAGCGGCATTTCCAACATTCGCGATGTGGAGCCGTTCCCGCGCACACCACGTAATTTGATTTTCTAAATAAGCAATATAAATCGTAATAAGTGTCACAGTTAAGAACTGTGGCATTTTTTTTAAGAAACTTTGTGATGTTATTTATGTCAGATCATGATTATTAAATCGTTGGTTATGTGCTTCTTATTTTAGTCAAACACGATTTACCTAATTATGATTAACCAAAATATATGAATTCTATGATTTTGGAGCAGCAGTAGAGGCAGTAATAGTTTTATCGGAAGAATGCGTGAATTGAAAGCGTTGGATCAATGTTATGAATTAGATTTTTTGATTGATAAAAATAAGTATAGTTCAAAATTGATGCTTATCCTTTGTGATTCCTCATTGTCTTATACGGAGGATTATGTACTGGCGTATAAAGCACCGCTATACAGCAGATGAACAGCACACATGAAACTTCTTCCCTTTGGTTTTCAAGAGAGTGTTCACGTTGTCGTATCCTCTTTGACAATGCTCACAATTTTGTTATATTGGCAGAACGCCTTGAGGTTTTCTGTGGTTTCTTTTATAATTATACATGGTGAAGCACATGGAAAAATATGTCATTGCGAAGCACGATGACGGCACTGTTATCTGTGTCAGCGATATTCATAGAGTATTACTCAGTATGATGAAGGATCTTGATGCTGTATTGCGTAAGCACAACATTCCATATTGGCTAGTGGGAGGCAGTGCCTTAGGCGCTGTTCGCCACGGCGGATTTATTCCATGGGATGATGATATGGATATCGGCATGTTAAGAAAAGATTATGAACGCTTTTTAAAGGTCGCATTGGCAGATCTTGATGATAAATACGTTTTTCAATGTTATGAAACGGATGATCGATTCAATCCCTGTGTACCGGCAAAACTCATATTGAAAGGGACTCATATCAAAGAATATAATACGCTGTTAAAAAACAAATGTCCGTATGGTGATGGCCTGTTTATCGATGTGTTTGTCTGTGATGAAGTATCAATGAAACGCTCACAGGACTTACCTCCCCGTTTGACCAACGTGATTTTAATGGGAATGATTACGGCATTGGAAAATATCGGTATGAATCCGAAAGCGTTAAAGAATTTGTTTATGAAAAACGCCCGTCATTACGGAAAGCGCAATTATGACAGTGATACGATCGGCTATGCCCTGACATGGTGTTTTAATTCTTTGCTTGAACCGGTGCGCTATCCCCGTGACAGTGTGTTTCCGCTTCAATATGTGAAATTTGAAGATACGATGTTACCGATTCCCCGTAATCCTCACATCATGCTGGATGTGGAAGTATCGAAGAATCATATGAGTTATCCGCCGTTAAAGGAACAACGGCCAAAGCATATTCGGGATGCCGAATTGTAGCGTGGAAAGGAGGTATCTCCATGGCATATGTACCGCCGAAAAAACAAAAACATACTCGTGAAATTGTCTTAGGCTGCATTGTTTTGGCAGTTGTTTTCGGTGCGGTTTGGGGATATCGACTTTATAATCATCATGCGTCCTCGAAGGAAGAGCCTTTTACAATCTGCGGCTTAGATGTGGAACAAACTGCGGAAAAGCTGCAATCAAAAGAAAAGGACAGCTACATGATCAGCGATTATTTGTTTTATGGAGAAAGTTTGAATTTATTTGCGAAGGATTATGAAGCAGGCACAAAAAATGATGTGCGTCGCAAGAGTATCACTTTGAGAGATTTGTGCAGCGATGAATCGGTTACGTATACGATGGAAGATCGAGCCGATCGTCAAATTGATTTACCGGAATTGGAGCCGGGCTTTTATGCTTTGAGCATTCGCGATGAAAACGTAGAAAAGCGTCTTGTATACGATGAAGCGATGACATCTCAACCGTTTTACGGTGTCACGCGCAACGGTAAAGTAAAGGTTGCCACTTTAATAGGAGATGCCGATTTGATTGGTCCGGCTTCAGCGAATCACGATCTGTTTTTGAAAATTGAAGAAGCGGATGTGCAAGCGGATGTGTATGATATTTTTATCGACCCTTATGGTCAGCGTTTGATAAACGGTGTTGTGCAGTCTGCCGGCAATGCAAACGGATTGGATGAAAGTGTAGAAATGCAATGGGCCGCAGAACAGCTAAAAGGTGAATTGGAAAAGCATGGCTTGAAGGTGATGTTGGCCAAAGACAAGCATGATGATATTCTTGGCTATTACGGGAAAGAGGGCATCATGCAGAAGGCGTATGCTTCTCATGCGAAGTATTATTTGGAATTGGGAATGAACAGTTCGGCGCAGTCGGTGGATTCGGGAACGGAAATCATTTATTCTAACTATTCTTCTGCAACGTTAGCCAATACGCTGATGTATGAATTAACGAAGAATACTTCGTTATCCGGCAGTGACCTCAATTCATGGTTTCAGCGCAATTCCGGGGTTGGAGCAAGCAATACTGCGGCCGGTGCCGATGGCAAAGAAATCTATGATATGTTGCCAAGCTTACGTGAAAGCGGCGGTCGTATCAGCGCAGCCGGTCAGTTTTCCGATGCGGCGAAAGAAAATGCGGAGGTAGTTCAATCCTCGCGTTGCGGTATGCAGGCCGTATCAATTAATTTTATTTATATAACCAATGCAGAGGATGCACGCATATGGAAGAAAGAACGAGAAGTTATTATAACAGAATTAAGCGATGCGTTTTTGAAAGCTATCCATGTGAGTGAATAATCCGATTGAGAGGATGATGAAAATGCGCTATCAGATTCATAAGGGCGCTAAACAATATGGGGCAGACACGGTATTTGAAGACATCCAATTTGAAATACGCGATTGTGAAAAAATCGCCGTGGTCGGACGAAACGGGTGTGGGAAAACAACATTGTTAAAGATTATCGCCGGTGAGGAATCCTTGGATCGCGGAACGATTCATAAAGATACTAAGACCACTATCGGCTATTTGGCACAGACGACTTTTGCCAATGAAGAGCATTTGTTGAAAGAAGAATTGGAAAGCGTGTTTGACGCCATTAAGGAAATGCAGCGACGCTTAGACCAGTTGACCGATGCGATGAGTAAGAACCATGACGATGCGCTGTTAAATCAATATGCCGATTTGGCACAGGCGTTTGAAGAAGCCGGCGGATACACTTATGAGTCAGAAATTCGCACAGTGTTAACCAAATTTCATTTTCAAACAGAGGATTTAGAGCGACCGATCAATACGTTCAGCGGCGGACAGAAAACCCGGTTGGCTTTTGTCAAACTGTTGTTATCAAAACCGGATGTTTTATTGTTGGATGAACCGACCAATCATTTGGATTTGGATACGATTGAATGGTTGGAGGGATATGTAAAGCGGTATCCCAAAGCCGTGGTTGTCGTATCTCATGATCGGATGTTTTTGGATGATGTTACCGATGTGGTTTATGAATTAGAATACGGAGTGATGCGTCGTTATCCGGGCAATTATACCAATTATCAAAAGGTCAAAGAAACCGATGTGGAGCGCACGAAAAGCGCCTATGCCCGCCAACAAAAAGACATTCAGCGTTTGGAAGAATTAATTGAAAAGTTTCGCTACAAGAAAAACAAAGCGGCCTTTGCACAATCCAAGATTAAGTATTTGGACCGTATGGAACGCATCGAGAATCCTAATGTCGATGAACAAACCTTTCATGCGAGATTTGTGCCACGGGTCAAAGGCGGGAAGCGGGTATTGGAAATTCGTGATTTAACGATTGGCTATGATCATCCGCTTTGTACGGTGAATTTGGAAATAATGCATGGTCAAAAAATAGCGGTACTGGGACCCAATGGGAAAGGGAAATCCACCTTAATAAAAACGTTGATGAACCAGGTAGCGCCGTTATCCGGCGGGTTCTTATTCGGTCATCAAATTGAGGTCGGCTACTTTGATCAGGATTTAGCACAGTTTAATTCCGGCAAAACCGTTTTGGAAGAAGTGTGGGACAGCTATGATACGATGACTCGCAGTGAGGTACGAACAATTCTCGGTAATTTTTTATTCCATGGAGAAGATGTTTTTAAAGCCGTTAATTGCTTATCCGGTGGAGAAAAAGTGCGGCTTGCGTTGGTCAAACTGATCTTGGCGCAACCGAATTTTCTGCTTTTGGATGAGGTCACCAATCATTTGGATATTCTTGGCAAGGAAGCCTTGGAGGAATCGTTAAACGGCTATGAAGGAACAATGTTATTTGTATCTCATGATCGTTATTTCATATCGAAAATCGCGACGGCTATTCTAGTGATTGATGAAGGAGCGGCAACGTATTATCCGTTGACCTATGCGGAATATATGCAGAAGCGCGCAGGAACAGCCCAGGTTATCCAAACGGCAGAATCGAAGAAAGTCGAAAAGAAGCGGCCGGTGCGAACAATTCATTATAAAAAAGAGGTCGAAAAGCTGGAAAAACAGATTGCCGCAAAAGAAGAACTCTTGGAGGAATTGCGGGAACGACGCTATGAACCGGAGTATTATCATGATTATCGCAAGATGAATGAATTGGATGAACAAATTGATGATGTGCATAATGAAATCGAGCATTTAATGGAACTGTGGGAAGAATATAGCTCTGCGCTTCATGAGTGATCGGCTCGAGCCAAATGAGTCGATACCGTATATCGGCTCATTTTCTATGAGCCGATCGACTTTATCGTTGCTTTTTCTTGATAAAGAAAGTATACTATTTTTATGAGGTGATGTTTATGGACAGAGAGTCTAAAACATTGGAATATAAGGAATCCATTTCAAAGAGTTTCCTAAAGAGCGTTTCCGCTTTTGCGAATTATGGAGATGGAAAAATTATATTTGGTATTACAGATGATTTAAAGATTGCCGGTATGAGTGATCCAGTACAAGATTGTCTTAGAATTGAGAATATGGTAAATGATAATCTGGATCCGCTTCCTGAATTTTTTCTGGAAACCAATGCAGATAAAACCATCACGCTTATGGTGAAAGAAGGGCTTCATAAACCCTATTTATATCATAATAAGGCATATAAAAGGAGTGATTCTTCCACCATAGAAGTAGATCGATTAGAGTTGACACGGTTAATCTTGGAAGGCAGTAATCAATCCTACGAAGAGCAAATTTGTGTTGATCAAACGCTAACATTTGAATCCTTAAAAAAAATATTGATGGATACGCTGAATATCAATGAGTTCTCCACAGACACCTTAAAGACGTTACAATTAATGAATTCAGAAGGAAAGATTAATAACGCAGGGGCATTGTTTGCGGACCAAAATCATTATAAAGGTATTGATATCGTTTGTTTCGGTGATAGCATTGATGAAATTACTAATCGAATCACATTGGAAAAGATTTCAGTGTTAGAGCAGTTTCATAAGGCCTTGGAAGTTTTCCGTCTCTATTATGAGATCGAAAAAATTGATAGTGCAGAAAGAAAAAAAATAGAATTGATCCCTCAAAAAGCTTTTCGCGAAGCGATTGCCAATGCGTTAGTTCATCGTTTATGGGATACGAAAAGCCATATCAAAGTCAGTATGTTTCATGACAAAATTGATATTTCTTCGCCCGGAACGCTACCGGCCGGACTCTCTGAAAGTGAGTATTTAAAAGGAAAAGTATCATTATTAAGAAATCCGATCATTGCCAATGTTTTCTTTCGATTAAAATATATTGAGCAGTTCGGTACGGGAATTCAAAGAATTAATGAGACTTATAAGGATTCGATTTTGAAACCGGTCTATGAAGTATATGAAAATTCCATATCGGTGATATTACCTTGTATCAATGCAGATCTGAAATTAAATCGCTCGGAAGCAATGATGTTGGAATTGTTCAGAAACGGAAAAATATTAAGCAGAAGCCAAGTGGAAGAACTTACCGGTTTATCTAAGTCACAAGTAAACAAAATCCTTAATACATTCATTGAGAAAAATATCCTGCAAAGAATCGGCACAGCGAAAAATTTAAAGTATGCTTTACGTTGAACGGATCAAATCGCATTGACAGTGATATGGTCCAATGCTAAGATAGGTTATGGGTTTATCATGGATGGCAGAAAATTAGCATTCATAAAATAAGAATATGTTGTCCTTAAGAATCAAAATGGTTAAGCATTTGTTGGTATTTTTTAAAGGAAGGGAGATTTATCATGGTTACTATGTTAGATTGTATTTATCGTGTACCTGCTAAAATTGAGAGTATTGTTGCGAATCGCAAAGAAACATTTGCGGCTTTGTTAATGGCAATGAATAAAAAGCCGGATGAATATGATGAACTTGTATTTGTCGGTTCCGGCACCAGTAATACCTCTTCGGTTACGGCCAATCGTTTTGTGGAAAAAGCGAGCGGATTATCCGCAAGAACGATGTTGCCAAACGATTTCTTGAATAAAGTATCTTATAATAAGAAAGCATTATATATTTTTGTATCACAATCGGGCACTTCGCATCTTACACAGCTTGCGATGAAAAAGGTACAGGATCTGGGCTGCTTAACCGTTGCGATCACGGAACATTCACAAACTCCGCTATCTCTGGATGCCGATATTCATGTGGAAATGGGATGTGGTTTTGAAGAGTATGGGATGCGAACCATCGGATATTGTGCTACGGTGTTAACGGAAATGCTGATGGGGATGGAAATCGGATTGGCAAGAGGTGCATTGTCACAGGAAGCATACGATGAGTACATGAAAGATGCATTGAAAGTTCCGGAAAGTCACAAGAAAATTTGTGAGGACACTTTGAAATGGTTTGGTAAAGTTAAGGATTCCATCGCTGAGGCTGAGAGTATCATTCTTTACGGATCGCAATCCTTATGGGGCGTTGCCTTGGAAGGCGCCTTAAAAATTCTGGAAACCGCAAGACGTTATCTGTGTGTCGGGTATGAATTGGATGATGGATTGCACGGGCCGGATTTAGCATACTCTCACCGTTTCGCCGTACTGATTTTAAATGACGGTGAGAAAGATGACGCCTTGGCCACAAATGCCGCAAAATTCGCAAAGGCTGAAACAGGTCATGGTTTTGTGATTGGTAAGCATACGTTGGATGATATGGATCTTCCCTTTGAACCGGTCGGTAATGATTTCAAATGTCTTGAGTTTGCGCCGGTCGTGGAAATTCTGGCTTATCAATTAGGCCTGGAAAACGGAGTGAATATTGTTCCGTTAAAAGATATGGAAATCAAATCAGCGAAGTATTTTACTACTCATGATGAATGAGCAGTGTGAAGCATTTGTTTAAAAACATGAAATTGTAATTTCATAGATACGTCCGTTCGGAAAAGAAGGGCGTATTTTTTTGGAATAACCATCGGAGGAACGTAGGTTATTTCTTCGAAACTATGTTATCTCATTGTCGTATTCCCTTTTTGTATAATTCCTTGTGCTTGACACAACCTAATGTTGGTGATAAATGTGAAAACATATGAGGAATTGATTCAAAATTTAGATCAGGAATTGCGAGTCGATGAGAATTTCGATATCATAAAACGTGATTTACTGGTTCAAAATAAGAAACTGTCATTTTACTGTGTGGACGGCTTTGTGAAAGATGAAGTACTGGAAAAGATGATGGAATTCATTTTAAAAGCTGATTTAAAAACAATGGAAGAGGATGACGATTTTCACTGCCTGACGCAACAGCTGGTTTCCTATGTGGAAGTGGAAGTGGATACCGATTTGAGTCAGATGGTGACTGCGGTGTTGTCTGGTACAGTACTGTTGGTGATTGAAGGATATGGCAAAGGAATCCTCATAGATGCGCGCACTTATCCGACCCGGGGAATGGATGAGCCGGAGGATGATCGGGTGCTGCGAGGCAGTCGGGACGGTTTTGTGGAAACCTTGGTTTTTAATACCGCTTTGATTCGTCGGCGAATTCGCGATCATCGTCTAAGAATGGAATATACCAATGTTGGAGAATCATCAAGGACAGATCTGGCTTTGTGCTATATGGAACATAAGGTAGATCCGAAAATGCTGGAGCGAATCAGAGGCATTATTGCCGATGTTCAAGTGGAAGCACTAACGATGGCACAGGAATCCTTGGCAGAAGCATTGGTTCCCGGAAAATGGTTTTCTCCGTTTCCGAAAGTTCGCTATACCGAGCGACCGGATACCGCCGCCAGTAATATTTTAGAAGGAAAGATTATCCTGATCATTGACAACAGTCCCTCAGTATTAATTTTACCAACATATTTTTTCGATTTCGTACAGGAAGCACAAGACTATTATTTACCGCCAATCACCGGCACCTATCTGCGTTGTATTCGTATCGCTGTTTTCTTTGCGACATTGTTGATCACACCGGTGTGGTATTATTTGAATTGTAATCCTGAACTCGCTCCGTCCTGGTTGTCATTTGCGATGATTGAGGATAATGGTAATCTGCCGTTTATCGTACAGCTGTTATTGCTCGAATTCGGTATTGACGCCTTGAAACTGGCTTCATTGAATACACCGAGTTCATTAAACAGTTCTTTCAGTATCATCGGGGCTTTGATTCTCGGCGATTTTGCGGTCAATGCCGGCTGGTTCAACCCGGAAATCATTTTGTATATGGCTTTTGTTGCTTTGGCTAATTTTACTCAGCCAAGTTATGAATTGGGATACGGAGTAAAGTTCATGCGTGTGATGTTATTGATTCTGACTGCACTGATGCCACAATATGGGTTCTGGATCGGCATTGTATTGATAGTATTAATACTGTACAACGCAAAAACTGTATCAAAACAAAGCTATTTGTACCCGCTTATCCCGTTTAATTGGTCTGATTTTAAAATGATATTCATGCGCAAAAAATTACGCGATAAGTCATAGTATGCCTAATTTGCCCGGGTGTTTTTGATATGGTATAATGTTAAAGGGGAAAAGGCAGGGATGATCATGAAACGATTATTAATTCATACCGAATATATATGTATTCTAAATCTTATCGCATTACCATTTATAGTTATGTTAAACAATCGCGGTTCACTGATGATGTGGGCGCTGTTGGTCTTTTTAGATGCAGTGCCGCTGTTGTTAAAAGTGGATTTGGAAGAAATATTGTATGCCTTGCGTGATGAGGAATTACGAGTGGAAACCACACGCATTAAGATTTATTTATGTGCGATTTTAGCTTTTTATATCAGTATCCCGTTTGTGGCTGATTGGAAACTGTTAACAGTACTGATTATTAATGATATGGTAACGATGCTGCTTGTTTGGCTGTTTCAACGATATGTATATGAAGAAGAGGAAAATGGCGGCGAAGAATCATAGTTTAGCAACTTCTTAATAAATACGCCAAAAAAATTTCTAGGTACGAACCAAACGCAGAAAGAAGTACTCTAGTAAATGGAAATACAATACAATGGTTTGCGCAATTCGGGTGGAATTGTCCTTTTTGCGTATATTTCCATAAACAAAAAAACATACAAAACAGGGAAAAGGTGTA